>CALQKL020000236.1 GCA_943331145.2 Chitinophaga pinensis | reverse complement strand
ACTTGCGTGATTAGTTGAAAAGTCGACATTTAAAATTTGATGTGTTGGATTGGGATAAATCGAATTGCTAGAATTGTTGTTGCTTTGATTGGGTTTGAAATTGGTAGCTCCTGTACTAATATTTAAATTATAACAACTCGTTGCATTAAATCCATTTGAGCTACCTAAAACAGCAATGTCATCAATCCGCCAATTTGCAGTATTGGCAATGTTTGAACCTGTTCCATTGTATCCATAAATTCGGAATGTTATGGCAGTTCCAATTGAGCTAGAAATATTTACACTATTCAATTTTAAAGCCCAAGCTGAAGTATTGGTTAAGGTGCCTGTTGCGATATTTGTTGCATAATTATCAATGCTACTTCTTATGGCATAAGCCAAAGGTCCTGTGCTTGTTGATCTGGAGCCAAAATTTATTCCTGTAACCGAAACCGCATTTCCAACATTGGGTGTAATGGTAAATTGAAAATACGCGCTGCCTGATGTAGCTGTGTTTAGAGTTCCTACGCGCGCTGACGCACCAGCATTGTACGTTCCCGAAGCGCCTGTATATGTTGTTGATGCGGAAGCATTCGTAATCAATGTTGTTGTTCCATTGTTGTTGCCGATTGTTATTGGTGAAATACTAATTTTTGATGTTGGCGTTATCGCTGATGCAGTTCCACTAGAAAAATTATACGTTGCCAAATTCACATAATTAAACCCATTTACTTTTACAAAATACTTTCGCGCTACAGTTGTATTTGCAATGATTTGTTCTGCAGTGGTGGATGCATTTGAAGCGACTCCTATCACATTTAATAGTGAATCGTATAATACGACATCATAATCCGCAGCCAAGTTTGTAAGATTTATTTTCACATTTGTATTTGGAGCTGTTGTTCTAAAATTATACCAATCTGCATCCGCTGCCGTATTTATCAATCCCGAAATAGAATTGTTGATGGGAATTGTTTTTGATGTTCCTGAAGTATTGTTTGGTTCGTAAACATCTGTGCATACTGTTGATGCTATTGTGGCAAAGTTTGTAGAAGTTGTATAACTACTTAATCCAGATGCACATACCGTTTGAACTTGATATTCGTATATGCTTGATGGTAATAATCCGGATAAAACGATATTGTTGGTTAAGCTGGAAGTAATGGTCCAAGTAGTGGTTCCCGTTTTTCTATATTGAATATTATAACTTACTGCACCAGTTGATGCTGCCCAACCCAATGAAGCAGTCGTTGAAGAATAGGATGCTGCAAATAAACCAGTTGCCATATTGCATGTTGATGTTACAGGTGTGCATCCCAATGAAGTGGATAAGCTTGAACGAATTCCGCCCGTTGCAAATAATGCATTCATTCGGGTGGTTTGTCCTACAGTAAACATATTCATACATGCATCATTGGTGTAATCCATGTAATTCATGTACATATCTCCGTTAGCTCCGTTACTACAAGTGATATGCGGAAAAGCAGGACAACCGGAATTAGAGGTTTGTTGTGTGGGTGTGTCATTTACAAAATCATCACCGCAATTGGCATCACCCCAAATATGGCGAAGATTCAGCCAATGACCAACTTCGTGTGTGGCGGTTCTTCCCAAATGATAAGGCGTTACTATACCTGGCGAATTCATACTGCCAACAGAAGAATAAAGCAATACAACACCGTCGGTTGCATTTGCACCACCTGGAAATTGAGCATAACCCAATAATCCACCACCTAAATTACAAGACCAAATATTTAAATAATTAATTGCAGGCCAAGCATTGTCGCCACCTGAACTGGCATATTTTACCTTATCATCAGAAGTGAATGAAGTTAAGTTTGTTGCTTTATGAATGATACCATTTGTGGCAGCGCCATTTGGGTCACGTTGTGCCAAACAAAACTGAATTTTTGTATCGGCAGCGAAATTCCTAAAAACAGCCGGAATTAAATTGGTGTCTCGGTTTAGTTTTGCAAAATCAAGGTTGAGCTGATTGAGCTGTTCGATACATTTAGCATCTGTAATGTTTTCTGCTGTTGTGGCATAAACCACATGAAACACAACCGGGATGGTTACTACGGTAGCGATCGGTTTATTTCCTAAAGCATGCCTAACATAATTTGCCGTTTGTAATTCAATCGAATCCATTTTAGATTTCAACGTTGGATCTAGTAGTTTTTGGTTTTTTAAATGTTCCATGGTTCCACAATTTCTCGTTGAAATAGATTGCGCCATTAGGCCTGAAACAGATGTCATTGCTGACAAAAAAGAAAGAAATAAATGTTTTTTCATAATGTTTTTTTTAGAGCCACAAAGTAGATTTGATTCTAAAAAATGAGATGAAAAAACGCTGATGTTTGTTTAGTTAGAGTGAAGTTTGTTTAGGAGGGGAGGTTTGTGAGGTTGTTGAGGTTTGAGAGGTTTAAGAAGTTTTAGAGGTTTGGGAGGTTATGGAAGGGATTGAAAACTTTCAACTAGTAGAAGGATGTTTGAGAAGTTGGAAGTTTTTTCCAGAAAAAGCCTTTTCACCTGTTGGAATATCATTATCAAGAATCCCGAATTCAGTATCTAACATTAATTATCCAGCATCCTGCATATATTTTAACCCACCGTTTCAACGGTGGGTTTTTGTAGATATTCAAAAAAAAACTCCCCAATCATACTATAAATTCAAACTCAATACCCTATATTTGCGCTCCGAAATGAAAATTTCGACATTTCCCACAAGGCTCCATAAGTTTCCGTCTGTTCGGAACGCCAGCAGGGAGTAACGAATAAAAGTTATAAAATGCCAAAGGTTAAAACCAACAGTAGCGCAAAAAAGCGCTTCAAAGTTACCGGTTCAGGTAAAATTACATTTCAAAAAGCGTTCAAAAGACACATCCTTACAAAAAAATCAACAAAGCGTAAACGTAATATGCGTATCGACGGTACCGTTGCTGATTCAAACATGCGTTTTGTAAAACGTTTATTGGGAATGAAATAATATCCCATTGTAATTTTCATCAAACCATTAACTTTTAAAAAATTAAAATATGCCACGTTCAGTAAATGCAGTAGCCAGTAGAGCTCGCAGAAAAAGAATTTTAAAAGCCGCTAAAGGATATTACGGCAAACGTAAAAATGTATACACCGTTGCGAAAAACGTAATGGAGAAAGGTTTAACATACGCTTATGTTGGACGTAAATTGAAAAAGCGTGAATACCGCACATTATGGATTGCTCGTATCAACGCTGCAGTTCGTGCAGAAGGAATGACTTACAGCGTATTCATCAACAGATTAGCTCAAAAGAACATCGATTTAAATCGTAAAGTATTGGCTGATCTTGCTATGAACGAACCAGAATCATTCAAAAAATTAGTTGATTCAGTTAAGTAATATTCATACGTTAACTTTTTTAAAATCCGGATGCATCATTGTATCCGGATTTTATTTTTAACCCTGATTTTGATTTAGAAATTTCACTTATAAAATCTCGGTAAATTCAATACGCATTTGATATCTTTGCCAATAAAAATTTACGCCCTTGTCTAGAATCGTTAATGATGGAATGAATAACACTTACAAAGATCTGGTTGATCAAACATTTAATTTCCCTCAACCGGATTATAAATTAGTGAGT
>CALQKL020000235.1 GCA_943331145.2 Chitinophaga pinensis | reverse complement strand
GGATAATTTATACTTGATTTGGCATATTTTAAAACGTAAATGATTTACATAAAAACTCTTTTATGAGGGAGTCTTTGTGAATTATAATTGATACAACTATGTAACCATTTAGTTATTAACTTGTTTGAATTAGTTGAGATTTAAAATAATTTATTTAATGCTGAGGCGCTCTTCTATTTCATCCATCAAAGCATCTACAATAATTTTTTTGCTATACTTACAGTATTTTGTCTCTGTTGTATTAAAGTTTCCGTTTTCATATAGTTTATTACTTGGTGCACCTCCTCCACAAAAAGTAAAATAATCACATGTATCATAACATTTTTTTATGCCATTATTGATATCATCATATACTAGATTAAACTTCTTATTTTTTTTAATCGATAAAAAAGAGTCTGTATTAATATTTCCAAAAAGAAAATCATTATAATGTTTGTCTTTCATACCCAATAATTCAGGTGAAAAAGTACTAAAGTTACCTTCTGTATCTATAGTTATAATGCTTAATGGATTCGTCATTTGCCCAACAGAAATTGATTTTGAAGATAAGTTCATATTAAGCAATGATTCTTTAAATTCGCTAATCTCACGAATATTTAAATAGTTTGATTTTGTTAATTGCAATTGGAAAATTGTTCTCCAAAACTCTTTTAGTTTAGTTTCTGAATTTTCATCTATCGAGCTTTTTATATTTACTCCCTCTTCTTCGTCAATATTAAACCCTACAGAAATTGGTCCTAACTCTTTAAAAAAGTTGTAGATGTCTGCAGGAAAATTTATAGACTGATTAGTAAGAACAGAAATAACACTAAACTCTATGTTATGTTTTTTTAATAGATTAATTCCTTTTATTATTTCTTCATATGTTCCTTTTCCGTTTCTTAGAACACGATTTTTGTCATTAATTTCTTTCGGACCATCTATACTAACACCAACTTGCATTTTTGATTCATTAAAAAATTCACACCATTCATCATTTAATAAAGTTGCATTAGTCTGTATTTGTTGAGTTACTTTAACATTGGATGGGATTATTTCTTGTATGAGCTCGTTTACTTTTTTATAAAAATCTATAGGCATTACTGTTGGCTCACCAGCATGCCATACAATACAAAAATCGTCTTGGATTATTTTTTCTTCAACTAGCTTTAATAGGGTGTTTCTAATTATATCAATATTGATTTTTTTTTTAGAACTTCTATCAGGCAGGTAACAATACTTGCAATCAAGATTACAGAAAGATGTTGATTGAAATATCAATAATTCTAGGGGGCCAATTGGAAAATCATCTTGATACATTAAATTAATATATTAATTTTTTAAATAAAACATTACCAGCCAATAGTTGTTGATTTTTTATTCCAATTTCTCCAACTTTGTTGATTCCAATAATTTGACCAGTTTTTACTCCAATTTGGATTATTTCTCCATTGAAAATTATCGTTGTTTTCTTTTTTATCGGATTCCAAATATGCTACAATGTCCTTGATTTTATTGTCTGTTAATTCTTTTTTGCTTTCTTCATTTAATGTTTTTCTTATGCGATTAACCCTATTATGAATAGTGTTTGGCATTGCATTTACTTTGGTAATCAATAAGCTTGAAAGAATAGCAAAAGCTGTTTTAAAAATTTTTTTCATTTTATATAATTTTTTTGAAGATAATATTATTTTTTATATTTAAAAATAATTTTTTTACTACGGCATTATTTTTAAATAGAAACTTTCCGCGAAAAACTAAGCTTATATCAGGATGAGTTGTTCCCCATGTCGAACCATCGTGTATCATAAATTCTGTTGGAGCAATATATGCTTCATATGGTTGAATTTCAATTTTATATATAGGCCAATCGGGATAAGCCATTGCAAAAGACTTGTAAATATAATTAATGTCGAAATTAATATTTTTAATATCATAGTCAATCATAATCGCCATTGTTACTATAGAAATATTATAGTACAAAAGGTATCTAGATTGTTTTCCAAGATTTATACAAATTCTATTTCTTGAAAAATCGCGAGAACTAAGATTATTTGATTCCCAACTATCCAAATGCATACCTATATAAACATTTTCTTTTGAATTGAAAGTAACGTTTTTTAAACCTGGTTTACCTAAATGGATTGCATGTTTTATAATTTCTGTATTATCTAGATTGTGTTTTTTAAGATACTCTGTTAGAGAAATTAATACAGATCTATATTCTCTTGTTCGTTGAATGAAATTTATATCATTGTAGCTTACGCATTCACTTATATCTATTTTTTTAAACTGGTTTTTAATTTTTTTTGGCAATTTAATTAAAGTAATATCACAATAATTACTGTTTGTTGTTGATAATTCAAAAAACTCTTTTATAGATATTTTACTCCAAGGTTCGCGAGGTATAAAAGTTAATTCTTCACATTCTATTCCTTCTATGGAACTTACTTGAACAGCTCCTTTAGACTTCGTTATTCTTCTTGAATCCCCAATAATTAAATTAATTTTTATTTCGTTCTTTTTCATTTGCATTTGCACAAATTTATTTTAAATATAATTTAAAATTACATTATTAAAATGATTGATTCTTTTTAAATTCTCATTAATAAAGCGTTAAATTCAGCCATCCCCTTTTATCGAAAACACTTCATTGGTCTTTTTGAATTGGCGCTCCTTTTATGGGATAAATTAATGCCCCTTTAAATGCAACCGGCTTTTGTTGTGCAGAAACATTTACACCAAAGCATAAAAAGCATAAAAAAATCTTGATTTTATTCATACAACATTTTTAAAGTGCTAAGGTATTTAAAAAGGTTTAAAACGCTTCGCTGGTTTAATGGTTTAAGGGTTTAAGGTTGGAAGCATTTTCCAGAAGGAGTTGAAAATCTTCAACCCCTACAATTTGTAACCTTCTTGTCTTCGTGCCTTCGTGTCAAAAAAATCGCGTTTACGCGCATTCGTGTTTCAAGTACCCCGTATGAATACGTAGAAAAAGATGCAATTAACGAGCAAATAATTAGGCATTTGTACGCTTGTAAAAAATTAAAACTCATTGTAAATTTATAGTGCCTTATTTAAACACCTAAATCCACCTTTATGAAAAAGAAACAAACAAACAACAACAGCTTTTCCAAAATGCTAAAAACAGTCAACACCTATTTCAACAGATTGTTTTTTATGAATGATCACAGAGATTTTGATAGATTAAAAAATTTTATCGCATCGTAAGCATTAAAAGAAAATCCCTCGTAATAACTGGGGATTTTTTGTTTGAAGACAAAGAGGTTCAAAAAGTCAGAGCGAAAATGAGAATGAGAACGAAATATTGACTTTTGACTTTTTTCTTCATTCACATTCTGTTTCTCGCTTTAATCAAAAAACTTTGTGTCTTCGCGTCTTTGTGTTTCAAATTCTTTGCGTCCTTGCTCCTTTGCGAGCTTTGCGTGAAACAAAAAAATCTTCGTGCCTTAGCGTCTTTGTGCCTTAGTGTTAAAAAATAATTCTCGTAGAGAATTTATTCAAAAGGTTGGAAGCATTTTCCAGTAGGGGTTGAAAAAGTCAGAGCGAAAATGAGAGCGAGAGCGAATATTGAGTTTTGGCTTCTTTCTTCATTCTCATTCTGTTTCTCGCTTT
>CALQKL020000234.1 GCA_943331145.2 Chitinophaga pinensis | reverse complement strand
GCCAACTCACTTAATTTTATATCAGCAGTATCTAAAGCAATAGCATAATCTGCTGCTGCTGCTAATCCAACGCCACCGCCAACACATTTGCCCTGTATGCGTGCAATGACCAATTTCGGTGATACACGAATCGCATTTATAACCTTAGCAAATCCACTGAAAAAATTCAACCCTTCAGCTTCATTGGTGATTTGTAACAACTCATCAAAAGAAGCGCCAGCACAAAATGTTTTGTTTCCAGCACTTTTTAAAACGATTACAGTTGAATCTTTGTTTGAACCCGCATTGTGAATTTCTTCTGCAATTTTTTCAAGGATTTTACCAGGTAAAGAATTGCTTTGTGGATGAAAAAATTCTATAGTGGTAATATTTTCTGATGTACTGCTTTGTACATAACCTACCAATTGTTGATCTGACATAAAAAAGATTTTTAAATTTTATTTTTCATTTCTACCATGGTTAAAATAGTTGCAATGCCCACTACTTCATCCGTTTGGTCAAACATTTCCACCAACCATTTTACTATGCCTTTTGGGATGTCTGCTCCTTTAACCATTGGCACATCTGGATTTACTTCCTTAAGTTCTTGTGCAATTTTTTCTTTACAAGTAAATCGAATATACAAAGAAGCGCCCGCATACATTGGCTTCGTGAATCTCAATTCATCTATTCCATAATTAAGCAACACTGGATTTCTATCATAACTATCTACAAATAAACCGGCAGAAGCGCTCATTATAAAATAACCGTGTGCCACTTGTTCTTCAAACATGGTTCCAGTAAAATCTGTATCAATCATATGCGCATAAAAATGATCGCCACTTAAATCGGCAAACTTGGTAATGTCTTCCGATGTAATCAATCTTTTTTCAGTTACTATTTGATCGCCAATTTTAAGTGCTTCAAAATATTTTTTAAACGGATGAATACCATCAACATTGCCCTTAGCATGTGTTTGGTATACATTACTAATTGCTGTTATCATTGTTGGAGAACCTTGAATGGCCGTACGTTGCATATAATGTTTTATGCCCCTTAAACCGCCCATTTCTTCGCCACCACCAGCACGCCCTGGTCCACCATGAACCAATAAAGGCAATGGTGATCCATGTCCGGTGCTCTCTTTCGCACATTCACTATTTAATACCAAAATTCTACCGTGATGACTAGCCGCACCCAAAACATAATCTCTTGCTGTTGCTGCATCACTGGTAACAATAGACGAAACCAAACTACCTTTTCCTTTTTTGCTTAATTCAATGGCTTCATCAATATTTTTATAAGGCATAATGGTGCTTACCGGTCCGAAAGCTTCTACATTATGAGGTTCGTCACATGAAAAAGGCGTTTTGTTAATCAACAACATCGGGCTAATAAATGCACCAACATGAGCATCTGCATCCATTACTACAACGCTATCCATGGAGCCGTAAACCATTTCGGAAGTAGTCAATAATTTTTTTACTTGAGCCCTTACTTCATCACGTTGATGGTTACCTGCTAAAGCGCCCATTCTTACTTTTTCGTTATTTGGATTCCCAATAACTGTTTTATCAAGTTCAATGGAGATGGATTTCCAAACATCTTCAATCTTATTTTCTGGAACAAAAATTCTTCTGATGGCTGTACATTTTTGTCCAGCTTTTACCGTCATTTCTTTTTTTACTTCTTTGATAAAAAGGCCCCACTCTTCCATACCAGGCTCAACGTCCTTGCCTAAAACGATACAATTTAAAGAATCGGCTTCCATATTAAACGGAACTGATTCAGCCAAAATATTGGGATGAGATTTTAGCATTAATCCTGTATGTGCCGAACCTGTGAAAGTTACTACATCTTGTGAATTTACATAGTTAAGTAAATCTCCAGCGCTTCCACATAATAGTTGCATGGCGCCATCGGGTAAAATATTAGAAGCAATAATTTCTCGTACAACGGCTTCCGTTAGGTAAGATGTAACGGTAGCGGGTTTCACAATTGCGGGTATGCCTGCCAGTAAGTTAACGGCAATTTTTTCGAGCATTCCCCAAATTGGAAAATTATATGCATTGATATGAATGGCGGCACCTTCTTTTGGAACAAGTATATGATGACCAATAAATGTATTTTGCTTGCTCAATGAAATGGCATCTCCATCCATTGCAAATGTTTCATCTGGTAATTTTCTACGCAAAGACGCATTAGAAAAAAGATTTCCAATTCCGCCTTCAATATCAATCCAACTGTCTATTCTTGTAGCACCTGATTGATAACTTAACGCGTAAAATTTTTCCTTCTTTTCCATTAAATGCAATGCTAAAGCACGAAGCATTCTTCCCCTTTCTTGAAACGTCATTTTTCTTAAGGCTGGGTTTCCTTTTGTTCTGGCATAATTTAAAATAGATTCAAAATCAAATCCTTCTGTGGTTGCTTTTGTAATCGGATTTCCATTTACTGCGTTATATAAAATTTGTCCATCGCCATCTCCTTCAATCCATTTTCCCAATATAAAATTGCCTAATTTTTCCATGTTTTTATTTTGCTTCAAAGGTATAGGTGGTTCGGTTTATTTTAGAATTATTTTTTAAAGTAGAATATTCTTTTGTTTATCGTTTGTTGTTTATAGTTTGTTGTTGGAACCATCCACCATCTAGCATCCCACAATCCATTCTATTCTAAATTAATAAGCAAGCATATTGCAAAATTGTTTATTTTTGAATTAGGTGTTTTTCATAGGTTAGCAACGGCCAGCCCTGTCTAGGGCAGGCCTCTCTTTTTAAAATTGAAATTGAGGCGTTTTTATATCGTGATAAAATAAAAAATTCCAGCCCAATTCTTTGCCTTCCTCCCACCATTTTGAACGTAATTCCATGCATTTTTTACCATCGAAGTCATATTTGGCCACAAACTTAGTTTTCATTTGCTGCAATTGAGGCGCGTCATCTGCACCAAAAAATGCAATTTCTCCTGCATCTTCAATCCAAAATACCTGATGAAAATTAGAATGTGCGCTCGTTAATTCGTATCGAATATATCCATCTATAGTTCCATTGCCTTCAATAAAATGCACGTTATCAGAATGATACAAAACCTCCAATTTTTCTTTTTTATAAGAAGGATTTCCTGGCTGCATAGAAAATTCAAGTTCTTGTTTGTTTACATAGTATGTAGCATTAGGAAAACTTAAAAATGATTTATTGAGTTGTTTGTCGTGTTTGCTTATTCCGCCTGCATGATCTTTATGTAAATGACTCATCAATACTTTCGTTACGCTCATTGGGTCGATATCGTTATCCATTAAATTTTGATGTAATTGCAGTGTATCATTTTTATTGGTAAATCCCAAGCCCGTATCGAGAATAATGATGTCGTTGCTGGTAATAACAACAAAGGGTTGAATTTCCACCAACAAACTGCCCCTTGATCTTTGTTGTAAATCATCCATTTCTAGATTGAAAGGAATAAATTCTTTTGTTTGATCTATCGTGAAACTTCCCTCACTCAATGGAATTATTTTCATATTGGCAGTTTTTGGATTCAAAATTAATTCAACTTTAATGGAAGTGATAAACAATTTCAATTCGTACTGAAAATAGTTTTTCTTTGCATCATGTCTTTATCATTTGCATCTTTAAATTCTGGCAGCAACGG
>CALQKL020000233.1 GCA_943331145.2 Chitinophaga pinensis | reverse complement strand
TACAAATACAAATGTTCAAGTTGTTTAACTGGATTTTATAAAAATTTAGATAAAAAAGCGGACCAATCTATCCTTCATCTAACCACATTAATCGATTAAAGAAAAATAAAAAAAAATGAAAAAAGGTTTTTACACACTGGTGTTTTTATTTGCTGTTTTAATAGGGCATGCACAAAAAAGAGAGATTACAGGAACTGTAACCAATAAAACTACAGGAGAAAAGCTAGAAGGCGTAAATATTATTGTTGACAAATCTAAGTCGGGTACATCCACAAAGAAAGATGGTACGTTTACCATTTCTGTAAAGCAATCTAAGGTTACTTTAATTTTTTCTAGTATTGGATTTGCTACTCAAATGTTACTGATTGATAAAACCACAAATGAAGTAAATGTTCAAATGGTGCCATCCATTAGTGATAATGCAGAAGTGGTGGTGATTGGATATGGTACACAAAGACGTGGAGATGTAACAGGAGCGATTACGAAATTTAAAGATGACAAATTAGATGAGGCGCCTGTTGTAAGATTAGATCAAGCGTTGCAAGGTAAAATTGCGGGTGTTCAAATTCAAAACTTATCATCTGAAGCAGGTGCGCCCCCAAAGGTAACCGTTAGAGGCATCAGTTCTATTTATGCAGGGGCTAGTCCACTTGTAGTAGTTGATGGTCAACCGGTTCCTGATGGGCTTGCTTATGTGAATATGGCGGATGTTGAATCGGTAGAAATTTTAAAAGATGCGGCTTCAGCAGCTATCTATGGTTCACGTGGAGCAAGTGGCGTTATTTTAATTACAACTAAGGCAGGTAAATCAGAAAAGGCAAAATATGTTTTCAAATATTCAATTGGTGCAAAACAAGATTATAAACGCTATGATGTGTTTACAACAACAGAATACTTGAATAATTTATATTACGAAGCATCATTGAAAGCACAAGATCCAAGTGTGCCAACGCCTACAGATGCGACCACTGCTAGTAATAATGAAAGAGCAGGTTACATAATCGAAAATGCATTGTTTGGAGGTAAAGGAACAAATTGGCAAGATCAAGCTTTAAGAACTGGCATGTTTCAAAATATTTTATTGAGTGTTTCTGGTGGTAAAAGCGATGTGAAATATTACATTTCAGGTGGTTATCAAAAAGATCAAGGTTTGATGCGAAATAGTGAATATGATAGATTTAACGTTCGTACACGCATTGACGTTAATTTAACCAGCAAAGTAAAATTGGTGGTAAATATTAATCCTTCATATTCTAGAAGAGAATCACCTTCGGTTAACTACACAACCTTTGTACGTTATGCAAGTTTTCTTCCTGTAAAACATAATGCAGCTACTTTGGGTTTGGTAGGACAAAATCCACAATGGTCAACACTTAATGTGGGAGACTTTGCACAACCGCGTCATTTTAATAATTTATATTATGCTGGCTATATGCCAAATGGTTCTTATTGGGATCCAGGAACATTGTCGGATGCATTTAACTCAAGTACCAACTCTCCATCTGCTATTTTAAACAATACACTTATTGAGAATAAAGAATATCGTTTACAATCATCTGCTGATTTAACCATCAAACTTTTTAAAGGTCTAGATTTTAAATCATTGTCTACCATGTACATCAACAAAAGCAATGGATTAAATTGGAGCAATAGAAACGCAGAAGCTGATGGATTGGTTAGTAGAGGTGTGTTTACAGATAATATGTTTGTTGACTTACTTTCGGAACAAACATTTACGTATAACAAAGTTGTAAAAGATCATAACTTCAATGTTCTTGCGGGCTTCACTGTTCAAACTACAAAAACTAAAAAAGATCAAGTTACTGGTTTGGATTTTCCAAGCGATAACATTAGAACATACAATAATGCTAGCATTATAGATAAGGCTTCAACTTTTGGTTCAATCAATACAGTTGCTTTGATTTCTTACTTGGGCAGGGTAAACTATAATTACAAAAGCAAGTATTTAGTTTCTGCAAGTTTTAGAACGGACGGTAGTTCATACTTTGGTCCAGGAAATAAGTGGGGAACGTTCCCTTCTGTATCTGCAGGCTGGGCAATGGATAAGGAGAAATTCATGAACAAAGTAAAATGGATTTCTAAATTAAAATGGAGAGCGAGTTATGGGGTGTCTGGTAACAATAGAATTCTTGATTTTGGTTTCCTTGATTTATTGTATACTTCAAATTATGCTTTTGGAACAGGTACTGGAAATGTAACGACAGGTCAGTCTACATCTTCAACAATTCGTTCAAATAAAGATATTACCTGGGAGTCTACATTTCAAGCAAATTATGGAATGGATTTATCTATCTTAAAAGGAAGATTAGGCATTACCGTTGATTATTACAATTCAAAAACCGATAAACTACTTTTACAACAAGCAACTGTAGCTTATTCAGGTGTTCCAGCGAGTTGGAATAATATCGGAAGTTTGAAAAACACAGGTATAGAATTGCAATTGAATACCATAAACGTTACAAAACGTAATTTCAAATGGAGCACTGCTGCAAATATTTCTCATACCCAAAACAAAATTTTAGAGTTAGGACAAGAATCGTATTTGCTTAACGAAGGTGAAAGAAATGAATTGTATTTAAATAAAGTTGGTCTTCCATTGATTCAATTTTATGGGTATAAAACAGATGGCATTTGGTTGTCACAAGCGGAAATTGATGCTGCTCAAGCAAATGGGTTAAGTAGTCAATTGGCAAATGTTTTTGTGCCAGGACAATTAAAACTGGTTGATATTAACGGAGATAATGTTATTGACATTAAAGATAGAACGGTATTGGGTTCGCCATATCCTGATTTTACTTGGGGTGTTACAAATACAATCACATTCAATCAATTTGATTTGAGTTTTACTTTTCAAGGAGTTCAAGGTGCTTCGTTAATCAATGGCGATCCAAATTATGATGATGTTAAGAAATTGGTTAAGAATTACAACAACAACAGATACATTTCCCCATTGTTTCCAGGGGATGGTAAAACGCCAAATTATAATAAAGCGGCTTTTAACTGGTTGTTGACAGACTATGTTATGGAAGATGCTTCATATTATGCTTTGAGAGAAATAAACTTAGGATATAAGTTCGCTGATGATAAAATAAAATTTGCAAAAATCAGCAGTCTTAGGCTTTATTTGTCTGCACAGAATTTGTACTTCCATTCGGCAAAAAATTACAGAGGAATCAATCCTGAATCAAGGGTTACATCTGGACCTTATGGTTCGGCATTAGTAGGGGGATATCAACGTGGAAGTTTCCCAATACCTCAAACATTTGTATTTGGTGTGGATTTGAATTTTTAATTGAATAATTTTTTAATAATCATAAAATGAAAAAGTTAAGTTTATATTTTATTTCGTCAATCGTTGCGCTAAGCAGTTGTAATAAAATGATTGATGTTTACCCAAGTTCTAATTTATATGATCAGGCCTTTTATCAAAATACCAGTGATGTTGAAAAAGCATTGACTGGTTGTTATAATGGCATGCAAAAACCATTGTATAACGAATGGGAAGTAACCGAATTAAGAAGTGATAATACATTGATGGGAAGCCCTACCAGTGGAAGTTCAGACAATCGTGAGTTTAGTGATTTGGATATGTTTATGCCTGCAACCTCACACT
>CALQKL020000232.1 GCA_943331145.2 Chitinophaga pinensis | reverse complement strand
TTTTACTTTTTCCAACTCAGTTGTTGAAATGCCATTTTCAACCAGTTTTTTTATTTCATCCATCAACGCATTTTCTGCGTCTTTGATGTTTACTCCTTTTACAATTTTTCCTTCTATCGTCATCAAACCCGCATCTGTACTGCCAAAATGATAACAATCGATATTGCTAAACAATTGCTTTTCTTTTACCAAGCTTTGAAACAATCGAGACGATCCCCCACCTCCCAAAATATCTGATATCAATTCAGAAGCATAATATCGGTCATCCATACGCGCTGGCATATGCCAACATTTGTATAAGGCATCCAAAGGCACATTTGATTTTACTTCCAAAAATCGTGAAGCATTTTGTTTTGGTTCTACAGGCAATTGACGATTGTACTTTTCTCCAGCTGGAATAGAACCAAACCATTTTTCTGCCAAAACCTTCATCTGTGCAGTTTCTATATTTCCAGCAACTACCAAGATGGCATTGCTTGGTGTATAGTGTTTGTAAAAAAATGCTTTTACATCTTCTAGTGTAGCATCTTCTACATGTTTTAACGAAGCACCAATTGTCATCCAACGATAAGGATGTGTAGTATAAGCCAATTCACGCATTTTATGCCATACATCTCCGTATGGTTTGGTGATGTAGTGTTCTTTAAATTCTTCGCATACTACTTTACGTTGTACTTCCAAGCTTTTTTTGCTAAATGCCAAACTCAACATTCTATCGCTCTCCAACCAAAAAGCTGTTTCAATATTTTCGGCAGGCAACTGACAATAATAATTGGTGAGGTCATTTGTGGTAAACGCATTATTCTCTCCACCAGCAACTTGAAGAGGTTCGTCATACGATGGAATATTTTTACTTCCGCCAAACATCAAATGCTCAAACAAATGCGCAAAGCCAGTCTTGTCGATGCTTTCGTCTTTTGCACCTACGTCATATAATACATTCAACACCGCCATTGGCGTGCTTTTATCTTCATGCACCAATACACGAAGTCCATTGTCTAAAATAAATTTTTCGTACTGAATCATGTTGTAAAGTTAGGGTTGCAAATGTTGATGTTGAAAAGAATTATAAAATACTCCAAGTTGTCATATTTATGGATAAAAGTACACCCGATCGCTTTAAAATTATTTTCAATTTTTTTTCGGGTTCTTGAAGCATATTTTTATACTGTTGCAGGTTGCCAGAAAAATTACCTTCGACACTAATTACTTCATCACCAATTTTAAATCCAGCCAAATCTGCTGGTGATTGTGGAATGATGTCTTCAACAATTATTTGATCGTTTATTAAAAGTAAATTCAAGCCACTATATCCATAATCAAAATGGTCGAAATAATGATTGTTGGGTAAAAAATGAATTTCATTTTGTCCATAGTTGATGATAAGATTAAATCGACGCAATATTTCGTTTCCAACCAAACCGCCCGAAAGCGGATAAGATGTAACATTATAATCGTCTTTAAATAAATACGTAGGTACTTTTTTAAATGTAAATGGACCAAATTTTATTTGCTTTAAAACCGTTAACCGCATTTGCTTTTTTCCGCCCAAACCTTCTGCTTGTATTAAATAACTATTTTTTTCAGCAGATAAAATATTGCTGTCTTGTGTAAATTGTTCGCTCATCAAAAATGGCAATCCCGCACCGGTATCCAAATAAAAATCAAATCCAACTTTCTTTTTATCTTTTACCAAAATATGCTGTATGGGTAAGGGTTGTAAAGGCATTTTCATTAAAACTCCTTTCTGAGGGTAATTAAATTTTCCAGGCGCAAACACGAATATTTGATTCAATTCAAAATCGATTTGTACAACATATCTTTTAAAAAATGGTGCGCCTATAACACCGTCTATTTTTTCGCCATAAACATTCGAGAGTAAACCATAATCATAACGATGAATGGCGAGATGGTCAACTGTTAATCCGCTGAAATGCAGTGATTCATCAAATGCAAATCGTACTTTTTGAACGCCCCCAATCCCTGAAATAATCGTATCGGTATCATTTGTATGCAACCCTAATGAAATTGATGTAGTTGAATCCAATGAAATGCCCCCACTTCCTGTATCGAGTATAAAATTCAAACTGTCTTTGTGATTGTTTAAACACGCTTTTATCAAAATCACACCGCCACTGATTTGTTTAAAGGGAATGATTGCTAAAGGTTGTGCATTAGCTTTTATTTCCTGTGCGCCTACACATAGACCATTAATTGAAAATAATAATATTAAAAGGGCGGTTCTCATTTTTCTTCTTCAAATTACAACCAATTGAACTTATTTTTGTTGTTTGTTATGATTAAGGTCTACATATACTCATGTTTTTCAAACAAATATTAAAATGGATTATCAACAAATATTAGAACGCGCTATAAATTTCGAATTTCTTACTGTAGAAGAAGGGGTTTATTTATTTGAAAACGCACCATTAACGGAGTTAATGTTTGTTGCGGATGAATTGCGCAAAAAACAAGTTCCGCATGGAAAAGTAACTTGGCAAATCGATAGAAACGTAAACACAACAAATGTGTGTCTTGCCAATTGTAAGTTTTGTAATTTTTATAGAATCCCAGGACATGCGGATGCATATATCACCGATATTGAAACCTACAAACAAAAAATTGAAGAAACCATCAAATATGGTGGCGATCAATTGTTGCTTCAAGGCGGTCATCACCCAGAATTAGGCTTATCGTTTTATGTGAATTTGTTTAAAGAATTAAAATCTCTTTACCCTAATATTAAATTACACACCCTTGGGCCGCCAGAAATTGCACACATCACCAAACTCGAAAAAAGCACACACCGCGAAGTGTTGATGGCATTGAAAGAAGCAGGCATGGATAGTTTACCAGGTGCAGGTGCAGAGATACTAACAGACAGGGTTAGACGATTAATTAGTAAAGGAAAATGTGGCGCACAAGAATGGTTAGACATCATGCATGAATGTCATAAACTAGACATTACCACTTCGGCTACGATGATGTTTGGGCATGTAGAAACGATAACAGAAAGATTTGAGCATTTGGTGAAAATCAGAGAAGTTCAAAGTCGTAAACCAGAACATGGAAAAGGATTTTTGGCATTTATTCCTTGGACATTCCAGGATGTAGATACGTTGTTGACTAAAATTCGTGGCGTGCAAAATCTTACTACACCAGAAGAATATATTCGCATGATTGCGATGAGTAGAATAATGTTGCCGAATGTAAAAAACATACAAGCGAGTTGGCTAACTGTTGGAAAGCAAGTAGCACAGATTTGTTTAAATGCAGGCGCCAATGATTTTGGAAGCATCATGATTGAAGAGAATGTAGTAAGTGCAGCAGGAGCGCCACATCGATTTACAAGTGTAACTATTCAAGATGCCATAAGAGAAGCCGGATTTGAACCACAATTAAGAACCCAACAATACGAATGGCGTGAAATGCCAGTGATGGAAGAGCAGGTGGTGAACTACTAAAGAGGTTTGTGAAGTTTGAGAGGTTTATGAGGTTAGGAGGGGTTGAATATATTCAACCCTTACAAAAGGTTGGATGCATTCAAACTGAAACGAAATTTTATCCAGAATCTAGTATCTAGTATCTAGTATCAAAAAACATTTTTAAAATATGAATACCCTTAAAACATTCCGATACATTGCATTAGCTGAAGG
>CALQKL020000231.1 GCA_943331145.2 Chitinophaga pinensis | reverse complement strand
GGTTATGGCTATGGCTATGGTTATGGTTATGGCTATGGATATGCATACGGAAAAGCCGATACCAGTTACTATATAAATGATAAAAATACGCCTGGGTTTAAAAACATAAAAGATATTGGTTTATTTTTCTTGAATTTATTCAAAAGAAAGTAATTCAAATGTGTCTTATAAATAAAAATCGTCTTTAGTAACAGTAATCACTGTAACTGAGGACTAGCGAAGCTTTGTCTTATATACAAGAAAATATAAACTGGTACGTTGTTTATACCCGTCCAAGATGGGAAAAAAAAATTTCCACTTTACTCGATAATCGTGGTATAGAAAATTATTTGCCATTAAATAAAGTGGTTAAACAATGGAGTGATAGAAAAAAAATTGTACAAGAACCATTATTTAAAGGGTATGTATTTATAAAAATTGCCGAAAAAGAGAAATGGGATGTAAAATTAGTTGACGGTATTCTAAATTATGTTCATTGGTTAGGTAAACCTGCGATTGTGAAAGAATCGGATATTGAAAACATCAAAAAGTTTTTACAAGAGTTTGGTAATGTTCAGGTAGTCGACAAATCACTACAAAAAGGAGCAGGGGTTATTGTACAACAAGGCATTATGATGAATTACAAAGGAATTGTGCTAGAAGTTTTAAATAACAAAGCAATTGTAAACATTGATAGCATGGGTATTAATTTAATTGCAACTTTTGATTTAAATAAATTACAAACAATATAGGATTTTTTTTAATTTTTAATTTTCACTTTTTATTTAATGCAATTATCAGACAAAATATATGTAGCCGGCCATAACGGATTAGTTGGTAATGCTATATTAAAACTTCTTCAAAACTTAGGTTATTCGAATGTTATTACAAAACGCTCAAAAGAACTCGATCTTAGAAATAAAGCATTAGTAGACGATTTTTTTAGCAAAGAAAAACCTCAGTATGTATTTTTAGCAGCTGCAAAAGTTGGCGGTATTCATGCCAATAACACTTATCCCGCAGCGTTTTATTATGATAACATTTCAATACAAAACAATGTTATCCATGCAGCTTATATAAACGGAGTTCAAAAATTATTGTTTTTAGGTAGCAGCTGCATTTATCCCAAAAATTCACCACAACCCATTTGTGAATCCTATTTATTAAATGGATATTTAGAACCAACAAATGAAGCGTATGCCATTGCAAAATTAGCGGGAATAAAAATGTGCCAAGCTTACCGTCAACAATATGGATGCAATTTCATAAGTGTAATGCCCCCCAATTTATATGGGCCAGGGGATAATTATGATTTAGAAAACGCTCATGTTTTACCAGCATTATTGAGAAAATTTCATGAGGCAAAAACAAGTAATGCTGAAACCGTCACTGTTTGGGGGTCGGGTACACCATTAAGGGAATTTTTATTTGTTGAGGATATGGCTTTGGCTTGTCATTTTTTAATGGAAAATTATAATTCAAAAGATATTATCAATGTAGGCACTGGCGTGGATCATGCCATTTTAGAATTGGCCGAAATTGCAAAAAAAGTTACTGGGTTTAATGGCAAAATTATTTTAGATGCGAATATGCCAGATGGAACGCCACGCAAATTGCTTATGGTGGATAAAATAAACGCTTTAGGTTGGTATGCTAAAATGGATTTAGAAACAGGGTTATCAAAAACTTACGATGATTTCAAAGCAAACTACGAATATTATATTGCAAAGAAACAATTTTCATCTCAAGGCATATAAATGTGTAGAATAGCCGGTATTGTTAATTTCAATTGGAGCACTGAAAAAAATCAGCAGACGGTTGAAATAATGTGCCATTTGCTTAAGCATGGTGGCCCAGATGATGGCGGTATATTTACGTCTCAAAATGGTGCTTTGGTATTAGGCAACAGAAGGTTGGCCTTGGTTGATTTATCTCAAGCTGGGCATCAACCCATGCATTATCAAAACCGTTTTACCATTACCTATAATGGCGAACTCTATAATTATCTTGAATTAAAAAATCAACTTGTACTATTAGGACATCAATTCTCAAATCATACGGATACAGAAGTTATTCTAGCTGCATTTGCAGAATGGAATGTTCATGCATTTGAAAAATTTAACGGCATGTATGCATTTGCGTTATATGACCAAACAACCGAAATGCTTTATGTGGTAAGAGATGCAGTAGGAATTAAGCCATTGTATTATTCTGTTAAAGACGAACAACTTGTTTTTGCTTCAGAAGTGAATGCGTTAAAAAATGTTGATTTTAATTGGACGAAAAATGAACATTGGCCTGTTTTTTTAATGGCTTATGGACATATTCCTGAACCATACACAACATATCAAGAAGTTTCTACTTTACATAAAGGCAGTTTTATTAAGTATGATTTAAAGAATCGAAAACATACAATACAATCATATGCCTTTTTTAGTTTTAGCCAAGAATTAAATCATGGCGATAATCTAAACAATTTAATAAGAAATCAAATTGAAAATGCGGTGCAATCGCAACTTGTAGCAGATGCTCCTGTGGGTGTTTTTTTAAGTGGCGGAATTGATTCTAGCATTTTGGCGTTGCTCTCAGATCAATATAAAAAAGAAGGCATTCAATCCTTATCTATTTACTTTAATGAAAACGAATATTCTGAAAAAAAATATCAGGATGTTGTAATGGCAAAATTGAAAGGAGAGAAGCATCAGTTTTTAATCACCAAAGATGATTTTGAAAAACAGCTTCCAAATGTATTTAATTCGATGGACTTGCCTAGTTGCGATGGAATAAATACTTGGTTTATTAGCAAGTATGCTAGAGAGCTTGGATTGAAAGCCGTTTTATCAGGTATTGGTGCGGATGAATTATTTGGAGGTTATCCATCTTTTCAACGTATGAATTTGGCTCGTAAATTAAGTTTGATGCCCAATTCGATGCTTCAATTGTTTAAGAAAAATACCAAAAAGCCATTTAATCGAATTTCATATTTGTCAATGGATGGTATAAAAGGAATCTACCTTTTTATGCGCGGCCATTACAATGTGCATGAAATTGCTACATATTTAGAAGCAGATGAACGTGAGATTTGGAACATTATTAATGATAATCCAATGTTGGGTGATGTAAAACAATTGCCATCTCAAAATCAAGCGAGCTGGATGGAATTTAATCTGTACATGCAAAACCAATTGTTAAAAGATGCCGATGTAATGAGTATGGCGCATGGTGTGGAAATTCGAGTTCCATTTTTGGATAAAAATTTAATAAAATCAGTTTTAAATATTAACGCAAAAGATAAGTATTCAGGGGATTTACCAAAGCAATTGCTAATTGATTCTTGTAAAGATATTTTACCTGAACAAGTTTGGAATCGTAAAAAAATGGGATTTGGTTTTCCATTTTCAAATTGGATGAAAAACAATGAATATTTAGAAGGGTTAATGCAAGACAGCAATAAAAATACGAAACAGTATTACCATGAATTCAAAAATGGGAATTTACATTGGTCGCAAATGATGTCGTTGATGATTATGAAAACCAGAAATGAAGCCTAAAAGCATTTTATTTTTAACCTTAAGAATATTTTCAGCAACAGGAGGCATTGAAAAAGTATGCAGAATTTTAGGTAAAGCTTTATTTGAAAAAACGTTTGGTGGAAATTGTAGCTTGGAAATTTATTCATCTCATGATTCATCAAATCAAGCAAAAGACAAT
>CALQKL020000230.1 GCA_943331145.2 Chitinophaga pinensis | reverse complement strand
GAAGTCATTACTGCCGAGCTTACACGCATCCCTGCCAATATCGTAGAACTTGGTGAAGATGAAGCCAATGAAGTTTTGAAAATGGTTGATAAACTTGAACAAGATGAAGATGTTCAAAAAGTTTATCACAATTTAAAATAAAACAACCCTTAATATCTTATTCAGCCATCATTTCTTTAACTACCCTTACCACATCTTCTGTGTTGGGTTTTGAGAAATAATCGCCATCGCTACCAAAAGATGGACGATGTGCTTTTGCAGTTAATGTTCGAGGCGCCACGTCCAAAAAGCGATAACCATTTTGTTCCTCCATTACTTTATTATACATGTACGATGCTGCACCACCTGGCACGTCTTCATCGACAAATAAAATACGACTTGTTTTTTCAAGCGATGCTTTTATTAAATGATTGATATCAAAAGGTAATAAAGTTTGCACATCCATTATTTCGCAGGAAATACCCATTAATGCAAGTTTTTCCGCTGCTTCTTGAACGATACGCAAAGTTGAGCCATAGCTCACAATTGTAATATCATCACCCGATTTAAGCACTTCAGGAATGCCTAAAGGAACGGTAAATTCAAGTAAATTATTGGGCAATTTTTCTTTTAATCGATATCCATTTAAACACTCAATTACTAACCCAGGATCGTTGCTTTGTAATAACGTGTTGTACATCCCAACTGCTTGCGTCATGTTTCTTGGCACACAAACATACATACCACGAAGCGCGTGAACAATCATACCCATTGGAGAACCACTATGCCAAATGCCTTCCAATCGATGTCCGCGTGTTCTTACAATTAAAGGACAACTTTGTTGACCTGAAGTTCTAAAATGTGTTGTTGCCACATCATCGCTTAGCGGTTGCAATCCATACAATAAATAATCTAGATACTGTATTTCTGCAATTGGTCTAAGGCCCCTTAATGCCAAGCCTATTCCTTGACCCATTATAGTAAGCTCTCTTATACCGGTATCGAATATACGCTGAATGCCATGCTTTTCTTGTAACCCACTAAATCCTTGATTCACATCTCCAATATGACCAAGATCTTCTCCAAATGCCACCACTTTTGAATTGCTTGTAAATAATTGATCAAAATAATTATTCAATACTTCAAATCCATTCAATAAAGCGGAGTCGTCATCATATCTTACTGAAATAGACGGAACATTTAATGCCGATTTTTCACCTTCATTATATAAGAATGAATCATAGAGTTTTTCACTTTCCGATTTCAATTTTTGATAAAATTGATTGATGTGAACAAATGAAGATTCATTTGAATTTGTTAGTTTATCTAAAATTGAAGCTAAAGACTTAAGCACATCTCTGCGCATTGGCTCACGAATAGCATTCAACTCTTTTATTGCATTAGCAATTTCTAAATTCGATTTAGCTACATCACTCAAAATGTCAACCGTTTCTTTTACTAAATTTTTAAGTGGTTGATGATAATTTGACCAAGCCTTTTGTTTGCTTTCTTTTACAAAAGCAACAGCATTTTCTTCAATAGCATCCAATTCGGCTGCGTCAGCAAGTGCATTATCTAAAATCCATTTACGCATTTGTTTTAAACAATCCCATTCCTTCTCCCAAGCAAGCCTATCTGCATCTTTATATCGTTCATGGCTACCCGAAGTAGAGTGTCCTTGAGGTTGGGTAATTTCTTCTACATGAAACAAAGCAGGAACATGGGTATCTCTAATTCTTTGAATGGCTGTATCCAAAACTTCGCACATGCCGGCATAATCCCAACCTTTCAATTTGTAAATATCTATTCCATTCGTATCATCCTCTTTTTGTAATCCAGATAAAGCATTAGAAATAGAACCTTTTGTGGTTTGATATTTTTTTGGCACCGAAATTCCATATCCGTCATCCCAAACAAAAACAGCTAAAGGAACTTGTAAAACACCAGCAGCATTCATGGTTTCCCAGAATTGCCCTTCACTTGTTGATGCATCTCCAATGGTACAAAAACATACTTCATTTCCTTCATTACTTAAATTTTTAAGTTCGGAAAGTTGAGGTACATTTCTAAAAACTTTAGATGCAAATGCAAGTCCTAAAGCGCGCACCATTTGACCAGCAGTAGGTGCAATGTCACTTGATACATTTTTTAAAGACGCCAGATCCAGCCAATCACCATTTTCTGCAACAAACTTGGTTGCAAAATGGGCATTCATTTGTCGGCCAGCGCTGAAAGGTTCGTTTTCAATATTTGGATCGGCATATAATTGAGCGAAAAATTGTTCTACTGTTGCCAATCCACTCGAAAACATAAATGTTTGATCTCTATAATAACCAGCTCTGAAATCGCCTGGTTTAAAAAACTTTGCCATGGCCACCTGAGCTACTTCTTTACCATCTCCAAAAATGCCAAATTTGGCTTTTCCTGAAAGTACTTCCCTTCTTCCCATTAAACTCGTTTCTCTACTTTCGCAAGAAGTTTTATAATCTTTTAATATTTCAATTCTAAAAGTTTCAAAACTTAATTGATCCTGTGTATTAATTTCATTAATAGATGTATCCATTGGAATAATAATATTTTTCAAAAATAACACTTTCAAATTAGTTTGTTAAAAAACTCAAAACAAAGTATCAAAATAGTTGTTTGTAAAAGGATTTTGTATATTTACGCTTAAATTGAATTACACAAGGTAATTATGAAAGTTTTAATCCCATTTTGTCTGTCTTTGTTGTTTAGTATAAACTTATTTGCCCAACATGAAGGGCATAATCATGATGTAGTAAAGTCTGAAGCTGAACAAGTTACCAAACCGGATACTGCATTAGTTTTATTAGAAACAACATTTGACTTTGGCAAAATACCTCAAGGAAAACCTGTAAATCATAATTTCACCTTTAAAAACGGAGGTAAAACTGATTTAAAACTGGTAAATGTTCAAGCAAGTTGTGGATGTACTACACCAGAATGGGAAAAAGACAAAAGTATTGCACCAAATGAAACCAGTGCAATAAAAGTTGGCTATAACGCTGCAGCTGAAGGACCATTCTCAAAAACAATAACCATAACATATAACACAGATCAAACCAGAATAATCACCATAAAAGGAGAAGTATGGAAAACCCCAACTTCTAGCGCTCCTGTAAACAATTCATCAAGTATCTTAAAAGATTAATTATAAACGCTAAAAAATCAAAAACATGAAAAAACTATTACTTTCATTAACCGCAATCGCATTAACAACAGGTATTTTTGCACAATCAGATTCAGCTGTTGCGAAATTTAATTCTACTACAATTGATTTAGGAAAAATCAAACAAGACAACCCTACTACTGCAACTTTTGAAGTTACTAATATTGGTAAAGAGCCATTAATAATTGAACAAGCAACCCCAACTTGTGGATGTACAATTGGAGACTATACCAAAGAACCAATTGCTCCAGGAAAAACTGGTTTTATTAAAGCTACTTATAACGCTAAAAATGTAGGTATGTTTCAAAAGACTTTAAACGTAAAATTTGCAGGTTATGATGCAAGACCAATTTCGATTAAAGGTGAGGTTTTGAAAAATGAAGATGCAGCAGCAACAACCCCTTCAACTGAACCTGCTAAAATTGCAGCACCGGGAGCTCCTGTTATAAAATCAACTGAAACTTCTTCAACAAAAACAACTGAAGTTAAAAAGGCACCAGTTAAAAAAACTACTAAGAAACCATAATTTATTTTTATTGCAATATTTTAAAG
>CALQKL020000229.1 GCA_943331145.2 Chitinophaga pinensis | reverse complement strand
GTAGAAGCAGGTACTACACCACCATTTACCGCATGCTCATAAGTACCTGCAACAGTAATACTTGATGAAGTACTCAAAGCAATTGCTCCTTGATTTTTCAAGATACCATTTACGGTAAGATCTGTTCCATTTCCATTAGCAATAGTCATTGTTTTTGCTGCATTTACAGTAACCTGAGCTGTTGCTGCAATACTCATTTCATCAACTGATATTGATGTATCTAAAGCTACTGTATGTCCTGCTTGAATTGTAATTGCGCCTATTGTAGCAGTTGGGAAATCAGTTGCTGCAGACCATGCAGTTCCATTATAACTTTCCCAAGTTGCTGCATTACTCCAGTTACCAGAGGCAATTGAACGATAATTTGTATTTGCAGTAGCTTGATTTCCTGTCGCTGGTAAAGTGGTCATGTAGTATTCAGAACCACCAGAACCATTGAATGAATAAACGGCTACGTGATAAGTAACACCTGCAGTTAATCCTGTTATAGCAACAGAATTTCCTGTTCCGTTAAATACTACATAGTTTCCTGTTCCGATTTGTGATCCAGAACCGAATACTGTATTAGCTGTGTAAGATGTCGTATTTACTGGAGAAGCATTAACTGCCGAAGTAGATTTAACCAATACTAAAGAATTTGCGCCATTGCCTGCAGTGAAATTAATCGTCATTCCATTTAATGTAATATCGCTGAATGTTACTGCTGAAGCTTGAGTTGTTGGTGCAGCGCTTAAAGTAGTGAAGCTTACTTCGCTACCATAGCTTGTACCAATTCCGTTCGTAGCATAAGCACGAACATAATATGTTGTTAATGGAGATAATCCACTCAATGAACTTGTAAATGATCCAGTTGAAGCTGCTCCATCTATAACTTTTGTATCAGTTGTTGTAGGATTTGAAGAAGTACTATATACAATACCTCTTTCTGTTATTGCATCTCCACCATCAAAGGTTACGTTACCTCCCCCTGATGCAGTAACATCTAAAACACTTGAAATTGAAGTTGTTGTAATAGAAGGAGAATTTGCTAATGTAGTAAATGTTTCTTCACTACCATAAGATGTACCTGCAGTATTGATCGCATATGCGCGAACATAATAAACGGTAGCACCTAACAATCCTGTGATTGAGCTAGTGTATGATCCTGTTCCTGTTGAAGCATCAACCACTTTCGAATTAGAAGTTGTTGGATTTGAAGATGTACCATAAACAATACCTCTTTCTGTTACAGCTGCACCACCATCATAACTAACATTACCACCAGAAGCTGCTGTTGTAGAAGTTACGCTTGAAATTGAAGTGGTTGAAACTGTAGCAACTATAGGATTAGTTGTAAATGAAACATCAGAACCATATGAAGTACCTACTCCGTTAGTAGCATAAGCTCTAACATGATATGTTGCTCCTGGAGTTAAACTACTTAAAGAAATAGAGAACGAACCTGTTGTTGCTGAAGCATCAGCAATTTTTGTATCTGTTCCGATTATAGGGTCAGTTGTTGAACCGTAAACGATACCTCTTTCTGTAATTGCATCACCACCATCTGAAGTAACATTACCACCTACTGTAGCAGTAGATGAACCAATAGAAGATGCAGATGAAGTTGACACGATTGGTTGTAATGCAGATGATGTTGTTGTGAATGATTCTTCAGCACCGTAAGAAGTTCCTGTGCTGTTTATTGCATAAGCTCTTGTGTAATAAGTTGTAGCAGCAGTTAATCCACTTATTGAAACAGAGAATGAACCTGTTCCTGCTGAAGAAGCCACAGCTTTAGTATCTGCTGTAGTTGGATTTGATGAAGTGCTGTAAACCACCCCTCTTTCTGTAACTGCATCTCCGCCATCTGTTGTTACATTACCACCAGATATTGCAGAATTATTTGCAATAGCGCTAGCAGCCGTTGTGGTTACAGTTGGTTTGTTGAATGTAGTGAACGTTAAATCACTACCATATGAAGTACCTACGCTATTTATAGCATAAGCTCTGAAATGATATGTTGTTCCGTTTGTTAATCCACTTAATGAAACGGTAAATGAACCTGTAGTAGATGAAGCATCAGTTACTTTTGTATCTGCTGTTGTTGGATTTTCAGAAGTGCTGTAAACAACTCCTCTTTCTGTAATAGAAGCACCACCATCTGTAGTTACATTACCACCTGCAGAAGCTGAAACACCATTCACAGCTGTAGCTGCGCTTGAAGTTACAGTAGGTGCATTTGCTAATGTTGCAAAACTTTCTTCGCTACCATATGATGTACCTGCAGCAGATATTGAGTAAGCTCTTACATAGTATGTAGTTGCAGGAGTCAATCCATTTAAGTTAATTGTGAATACACCTGTACCTGCTATACTCGCAACAATTTTAGTATCCGCTGTTGTTGGATTAGCAGAAGTACTGTAAACAACCCCACGCTGTAATATTATTGAACCTCCGTCAGAAGTAACTTCACCGCCAGTTGTTGCACCAGAAGTTGTGATTGATGACGCAGCAGTTGTTGTTACAACTGAGTAATCAATTGTTGTAAATGTAGCATTAGGACCATAAGCTGTTCCTAAATCATTTGATGCAAATGATCTAACGTGATAAACTGTTGCTGGTATTAAATATTCCAACAATGCTGTCATGCTTCCGGTTGTGGTAGCTGCATCACTTATTTTAAAATCATCTGTAGTTGGATTTTCGTTGTTTCCATAAACGAAACCTCTTTCATATATGGTGTATCCACCTGCAGAAGTAACCGAGCTGGTTACACGAGCAGAATCAGATACGATATTTGTAACTGTTATAGCTGCCAACACAGGAGTTGAAGGCACCATTAAAGAAACATTATCAATAGCAACTGCTTGTGAGTTTGTAGCCGCAGCACCATTGTATGTCCATTTGAAGTAATAATCCGCTCCATCAGCAATACTTAAACCAGTTAATGTAACTGACTTAGAGGTTGTTGTTGGAGGATTAATTACCGCTGCAGTTCCACCAGCCCAGGTATTATCCCCACTTGTTTCTGCTGTCCATGTACTTCCGTTGCTACCACGATAAAAATTAAAGGTTAGAGAGGAAGTGTTCTCACGATATTTTTCGTAATCAAAATTCACTTTCAAATCAGTGATGGTTGCACCGGTTTTATTTTTAACTCTTAAAATTATACTTCTTCCATTTGAATAAGAGCCACTGGTTAAATATCCCAATGCACGATCAGTTGAAGATGCGGTAACACCTTCAGCAAAGTTCACAGCACCCCCTCCACTTGCTGTAGTAACTGCTCCAGAACCTGATGAACCATATGCTTGTGTGGTTATTGTAGATATTGTTCCAGAACCACCTTGCCACTCACCTGCAGTGTTTAAGTGAAAACCAGAAGGAATTGTTGCAGAAGCGGCACTTCCCATTGAAGAGAAATTTTCAGTTGCAGCGATACCAGCAGTTGTAATACCTAAAAATTCTGGTGTTGAAATATTAAATGCTGATGAAGTTCCATCAGTTAATCCGCTTGATGTGAAAGATATTGTTGCGCCTGTTACTGCAGCATTACTAGAAACGCCTAATCCACTGAATGTTGCCAAACCACTTACAGCTGTTGCAGTTGTTGTTCCATTTAATGTAAATGAACCGCTACCTACTGAAGCCGAAATTGTTGCGGTACTTGAAGTTGTATTGCCATATTGATCCTGAATAGCGGCAACGGGTTGTGTTGCCAAAACAAAACCATTGTACCCAGCAACTGG
>CALQKL020000228.1 GCA_943331145.2 Chitinophaga pinensis | reverse complement strand
TGAAGGATTAAATTTATAGCAACTAATTAGACGACATAAGAAATTGAACTTTTTATTTAAATCGTAAATCAAAATTTAAACGTATGAAAAAGACAATCTCCTTTTTATTATTTACTTTGATCATTTCTTTTACCGGAATTTCTCAAATCACACAAGCTGAAAAAGATTCTATAGAAAAATATAACAACAAAGTTATTGCCGATGCCGTAAAAGAAATTTTATCTGATGAAGACTTACTACGACCTTATGAGGTAAGCGCCAATCACGGAAATTTTAGGGAAAAGATCATGGATATAATTAAGCTTAATCAGGATAGCGTGATAATTAAAATTACACAATTAACAAGATTCAGCGGAGTGATAACAATACAAGAAAATGGTAAGATAAAAGAGATATCTGATGCACCTTCAATTGCTAAAATGATAGATGATCTGCAAAGTCAAATCCCTTCTACTATATCATCCAAACCGGATGAAATCTGGGATGATTATTTCTTTGGAGACAGTACACATATTGAAACCTGGTACTTTAAGAATAAAAATGACAAGAAATGCGAGTTCGCAGTAACGTTCACTAATGGACAAATTACGGTTTTTACGTTTAAGATTTAAAAGATCTTTATGATTGCGTATTGTTTTTAAAATGTGGGGGTTGGTGGGCATTTATAACCTTTTTTTATTATCTTTTTTGTCATTACTTGAACAGATAATGAAGCCTTATTTGCACTAAAGGTGGTCAACCTGTTTGGACTGCAATTTTTTTAACTTGTCCATAAAGATTTGCGTGTAGGCGTTGTTGCCTTTTGTTGCGCCAGCGGGAGGGCAATATTGCTTACACGTTGTTATAGGTTGTTATATTTTTTGCTTTCACCATTCACGAATTTATTGAAATCAGGATTGCCACTTTCGTTCATGAAAATCGGATGGTTCTCTATTACTTTGATGAATTTATCGTGATCAGGATTTTTTTGTGTGATTTCGCGGATAAAACCTTCTAAAGATTTATTTATAAAACTAACTTCTTTATCTTTTTTACTTTTAGATTTACCTGAAAAAGAAAATACTTTATCATCAAAGTTAGTGAGATACTTATAAAAACAATTATTTTGAAACCAATATAAAAATTGAATCGAGGTTATCTTTGGGGCAAATAAGTAGAGTTTAATTGAAAGATTATTGGGTTGATAATTAATTTTATCTATGAGTTCTTTCAATCGCTCGCTAAAGTAAGTATTAAGGTATACTTCAAAATAACTTCCTCTATTTGAATTGTAGTTAATTTTCTCTCTAATATCAGTTGCTTGAAAAACTGGGAAAGGGAAGATGTCTAAAATTAGAACACCTTTTTTTGCTAGTTCGTTAAGATATTGCATCTTTTTTTTGCAGGGATTTTGCCTTCTTTCATTTTCCCAGTCTTTAATGCCTAAAAAGTGTTTACATGGCTCTTTAAAATAACCCGTATTAAGACTATGCTCTGAATCGTAAAAGTACTGTCTATTTTCCTTTTTTGGATATTTAGCATTTGGATAATACGGTGGTGCCTCTCCTATTAAAATATTGATTTCATTGCAATTCGAATCATTTAATATTTTGTCTACATGCTCATTGAACATTTTTAATCGACCATCTTCGGCATTAAAATAGTCATTTAAAACAGCTTCTTTTGGGGTATTGTGAACCCAACCTTGCTCTAAACAAAATTCATAAATTTCTATATACTTCTGTTGTTCCATATTAATAACTTATAACGGTTTGCGTAAAGGCGCTCGTAGCTCTGTTTTGCGCCTGCGGCAGGGCTATGTCGCTTGCATTCTGTTATGGTAAGGTTTAATCATTTTAAGCACATCTCTTTTTTGGGGTTTTCAATTATTTTAATACCGGCTTGATCGTAGGCTTCGACAGGGTTAGGTATATAATGCTTTGTAATTTATTCAAATATTTACGAAAGTTCATTCATAGTTATCTGTATTAAATTCGGTTCTTATAAATCTCTTACGAGTCTTACTTTAAATTCAAATTGATGGTATTTGGCTATCATGTTGTAACCTGTATGAGGGAAACCAACCTTAAAATTAAATGAGCAAGGAATATTCTCAATTATAGCTGCCCAATAACTTTCTTCCATAAAATTACCCTGTCCTTTTTTATGTAATTCATTATATATTGTATCGAATTCCTCTATTGTTGGCAATCTCCAAGCACCCGGAATGTTTTGACACAATGATAAAGCAACATTTAAGTTCACACTTTTTTCGTAGTCAGCCTCTTTCAGTTCAAGAGTTTTACCATTTTTTAATAGTAGTTTCATTATTTTAGTTTTTTGTAAACTTTACTATTACTCTCTTATCCTAGATTTAAATCTCGAAAACACTTTTTAAAAATATCACTTTTAAGCTAATATTTTAAAATTTATATTTTTTTTACTAGTATTTGTGTTCTAATCAACTAACCTAAAAATCATAACAAAGTCAATCAACTCCATCACAAATACCCAATCCTCACCCCTTTCGATATATCTAATTTCTCAACAGCTTTATTTACCTTAATCTGTTCCTCTCTTGAAAGAAACACAGGTATCAATATTGATATTTCTATTTTTAATAGCCGATTTATTATAATTAAATCTTTTAGTGTAAAGGGCTTAATGCCATTCATCAACTCCGACATGTGCGTCTTGCTTTTATGACCTAATATTGAAGCCAGATTTTCTTGCGTTATTTCAAGGGCTTTTAGTTTTTTTCTAATTTCTAGTTTTCTGGTTTCTAGAAATTGTTTTTCTAGTTCAGCTAAATTTTCCGCTTTCTCGCTTTCTAAAAGTTTATTATCATCAATGTTTTCAACTGCAATCCATTCTTTATTTTCATAGTTTTCAATAATGCCACGCAATTTTTTTCTTACATTTTTAAAATGTACATTTTCCTTTCCAAGTAACCTTAGTTTTCTATCCGCAATTAAGGCTCTTTCATAATCCAATTCATTGTTGATTATGCCCATTTCTACAATTTTTTCTATATCAAAATGTGTTTTCATTATTCTATATATCCATTTTTTCTTAACCATTTTTCAATGGTCGTTTTATTATTTTTAAACGTAGTCTCATATTCTTTATGAGAGCCCGCCCAAACAATTGTCGCTTCTCCATCGTCATCAAGCTCCACTAAAATCAACGTTCTATGAAAATCCAAATCAAAAAAATAATATCCATCACGGTGAACATTATCAGCATCAGGCCTAATGTCAAAAATATTTTTTTCGTTGGTTGTAAATTTTTCTAAATCAATTATCAACTTGTCTATTTCTTTACACAACCTTAGATTGCCGATATTTTTCTTTTTAAGTTTTAAAAGTATTTTCTTGCCTATCAATCTCATTTGGACCGATTGTAAATTTAATTAAGTTCTGATTAAAACCGAACTATAATCGCTGTTTTTATTTTTTGAAAATAATTTCCCCCTTCCTAAACCCCCTCTTTTTTCACTTATTTTTCTTCGCCCCCACCATAACTTTTTTTAGTTTGAAATACTTTTTCTCCCAATTTGTTTAACCCTCCTCTTTCTATTCTTTGATACCAATCAACAACCCAACTATTTTTAATCAGTTTTACTTTTTCACACGCAAAACTTAACTAATTTCGCTTTGAATTTTTAAAAAATTATATCATGGAAAATAATGAAAGCAAATGCCCTTTCTCGGGCGCAACACTTAAGCAATCAGCTGGTGCCGGTACCAGAAATCATAACTGGTGGCCAAATCAATTGAAATTAAATATCCT
>CALQKL020000227.1 GCA_943331145.2 Chitinophaga pinensis | reverse complement strand
TGGCCCTGGAAGCAGTTGCGGTAAAAATTTAGGTCCAAATACATTTAGCACCATAGGAGAACAAAAGAAAACGAATTATGCACTTCAGCCTCAGAGCAAAGAAGATTTTGTAAAAGCGGTAACATTTGGCTTAAGTCCAGCGCCAGCTTATTTTGCGGTGAATGCACAAATCAATCAAAAAGGGTATGCTAATATAAATGAGGTTGTTTTAAACGGTACACAAGCATTAAGCATTGAAGCATTTAAAGAGAAAGTAAAATCAGGTGCAATCATTTTAGATACTCGACATGCCAATGTCTTCACAGAAGGGTTTATACCTAATTCTATTTTTATCGGTTTGGAAGGAAGGTTTGCGGAATGGGCAGGAAATCTATTGCCGTTCAACGAATCGATTATTTTGGTAACAGAACCAGGAAAAGAATCTGAAACAGTCGTACGTTTGGCTAGGGTAGGTTTCGAAAAAATAGAAGGTTATTTAGAAGGTAGTTTTGAAGCATGGAAAAATGCTGGTGAAAGAATTGATATGATTATCGATATAGAAGCAGATGAGTTGATGATGGATTTACCACATGATCCCAATCTCGTTATTGTAGATGTTAGAAAAGAAACTGAATTTGATGCTGGTCATTTAGAAAATGCGGTTAATCTTCCATTACAAGATTTAACAGACATCGCGTTACTCGCGCAGTTCGAAGAAAATCAAAATTTATACATTCATTGCGCTGGAGGTTATAGAAGCGTAATTGCCGCATCATTATTCAAAAAACAAGGCGTCGATAACCTTAGAAATATTTTAGGCGGCTGGGGAAAGATAAAGGATGAAGAAAAGGCGGTGATTGTAAAGGAGGTTCAAAACGTTTAAGAGGTTTGAGAGGTTAGTGAGGTTTGTGAGGTTCAAATGGTTCAATGAGTTCAATGTGTTCAAAAGGTTTGAAGGATTTTCCCTTTGCGGCCTTTGCACCTTTGCGGGCTTTGCGCGAAACACCAAACACAAAACACCAAACAAATATATGTCCACATCAAATACTTTATCCGAACTGGTTCTTAAAGCTAAAGAATATGCTATACTCAAGCATTTCGAAACGAACCATAAATACGATGGCAAACCTTATGAAGTTCATTTAGAAATGGCATTTGAATTTGCTTGTAAATATGTTCATTTACTGCCTGATGAAAAAACCATAAGCGAAGTATTGGCTTCAGTTTGGGCGCACGATGTCATAGAAGATTGCCGACAAAATTATAGCGACGTAAAGAATGTCTTGGGAGAAAACGTAGCTGAAATTGTTTACGCCCTTACAAATGAAAAAGGTAAAAATAGAAAAGAACGTGCCAATGATAAATATTACGAAGGCATAAGAAATACGCCATTTGCGGACTATGTGAAGATTTGCGATAGATTGGCAAATGTTTATTATTCAAAATTACACAACCAATCTTTGCTAAACGTCTATAGAAAAGAACACGATAATTTTAAAAAACAACTTTGGAAAGTTTCTAATCAAGAGATGTTTGAGGAATTGGAAGGGGTTTTAATGGATAGATAAAGGTTTAAAACGCTTCGCTTGTTTAATAGTTTAACGGTTTAATGTTGGAAGTATTTTCCAATTAATCAACTCTGTTTAAAAAAACTTAGTGCCTTTGCGCCTTCGTGCCTTCGTGTTTCAATTCTTCTAAGTGCTTGCTCTAAAAAAAACTTCGTGTCTTTGCGTCTTCGTGACTTCGTGTTTCATCACCCCTTATCCAACAACTGTTGATTCACTTCTTCGATATAAGTTAGAATTTTTTCTCTACCAGATTTCTTAACGGCGCTACTTATGAAATGCTGTGGTAAAAACTGCCAGGTTTCGCGCATTGCGTTTAAAAAATCTTTTACATTTTTACTCACTGTTCTTTGATTCTCTTTATCACTTTTGGTAAATATCAAACATAAGGGAACATCCCATTTTTTTAAATTTTCCAAAAACTCCAAATCTATTTTTTGAGGCGAATGACGCGAATCGATTAATACAAAAACCATCGTTAGATTTTCGCGCTTTCTAAGATAGTTTTCAATCATTTGCTCCCATCTTCTTCTACTATTCTGACTCACTTTCGCAAATCCATATCCTGGCAAATCCACCAAATACCATTTGAGCGAAGATTGCTTGCTTTCGTCGCCAATGGTGCTTGTAATTTCAAAATGATTGATCAATTGCGTTTTTCCTGGGGAGCCTGAGGTTTTTGCCAACTTCTCATTGTTGCAAAGCATATTTATTAACGATGACTTGCCAACATTGCTTCGGCCAATAAAAGCATATTCCGGCTTATCGGGCTTTGGACATTTTTCAAACTCTGGACTACTGATGATATAAGTGGCTTGTTTAATCTGCATAATGTTAAACAAAAATAGTTATTCTATAATCAATCTACTGAAATAGGTTTTCTAATCTTCAAAGGAGTGTATATTTGTGCTAGTTATGACAGAATACGCACATGATACCGTTGTTCCCGATAAGGCATCTTCTAAAACAAAGAAAGAGCAGGTGGCGGGAATGTTTGATGATATTGCTAAAAGATACGACTTCTTAAACCGATTTTTAAGCGTTGGCATTGATGTAAGCTGGAGAAAAAAAGCATTACAGCATTTTAAAAACAATCCGCCTAAATTATTGCTTGACGTAGCCACAGGAACAGCTGATGTTGCGATTATGGCTACTAAAATGCATCACATTGATAAAACAATTGGGATAGACATTAGTGATGGAATGCTTAAAATTGGAAGAGAAAAGGTTGAAAAAAATGGAATGATGCAACAAATTGAACTAATTAATGGTGATAGCGAATCCATTCAGTTTGAAGACAATTACTTTGATGCTGCAACGGTTTCATTTGGGGTGCGAAATTTTCAGAATTTAGAAAAAGGACTTTTAGAAATAAAAAGGGTTTTAAAACCAGGGGGTAAATTGGTCGTTTTGGAATTTAGCAAACCAACAACACCTGTTGTGGGATTTTTTTACAATTTTTACATGAAAATGGTGGCACCAAATATGGGAAAGTTATTTTCAAAGAATGGGGCAGCCTATAAATATTTAGACGAATCCATTAAAAAGTTTCCAGAAGGAAAACAATTTATTCAGGTGCTGAATGAATTGGGTTACACAAAAACAGAATTTAAAAAATTAAGCTTTGGCATATGCTGCATTTATGTAGGAACAAAATAATCGCAATCAGCATTTTAATGATGCTGATATCTAATTGCTCATTCGCTCAACAGAATGTGGAATTGAACTTACCCGACCATGATGAAAAGCCTTTTCATTTTGGTATTGCATTGGGTGGAAACAGATCCTATTATCATTTTACATTTAATCCGCTTTTTTTAGAGAGAGATTCAGTGCAAGTGGTTGAAAGCATTCAAAGTACGGGCATTAATTTAGCTTGGCTTGTAAATATGCACATCACCAATCATTTAGACATTAGAACTTATCCATTAAATCTTGTGTTTACTGAAAAAGCGTTTCAATACCGATTAAAATATCCTGATAGATTTGCCAAAGAAGATAGCTTAACCACCAGGAAAATTCAGGGCATAACACTCGCATTTCCTTTACAAATAAAATTTAGCAGCGATAGAATCAATAACTTCAAAGTATATATGTTAGGCGGTGGAAAATTGGAATACGATTTTGCTGCCAATGCGGGTGAAAAAAATGCAGAAAAATTAATGAAACTTAATAAGCTGGATTATGGGATTGAAGCTGGTATTGGTTTCCATTTCTATTTCCCAGTTTTTGTTTTGTCGCCTGAATTGAAATTAGGTT
>CALQKL020000226.1 GCA_943331145.2 Chitinophaga pinensis | reverse complement strand
TGCCTTCTTATAATCGTTGGTTGATAACAAGCATTTCGTTATGGCTATTTCATAAGCCCTTGTATAACATTTTTTAAATCTTGTTTGAATAGTTCTGTTCCCTCCGTGCTTAAGTGATCATCCTCAAAATATAACAAGTCTTTGTTGTAAGATATTTTTGCTTTACCATTTTTATACAGTTTATCAAAAACATCAAACACAAGTATATTATCATGCTTTTTGGATAGTTCATCTAAATAACCATTGCTTTTTATAATCTCATCTTCATTCACTGAGATTGCATTATATCCTTGTACAGGATTTATTTTTAAATAAGAGATGAATTGTGAAGCATTGTTATTACCCATAAACGATAAAAGTGGGGGTTGGTTAATGGCTAAAAGCTGAATGTTTCTATTGCTTAGATATGCGATTAGCGCTTCAAATTCAACTTTATTTTCTGGCGAAAGATTTTCCCAACGACAAGAAATAATCACCAACTTAACTTTCCATGTGTCGATATTTTTTACAATTGATTTTGCAAAATCAACTCTTTCCTGTTTTGTAAAAAATGAATTACCCGCTTGTTCGTCCAAATTTTTTATGTTGAAGAACGGTTTTGAGCCGTTAGTGGTATAAACAGAACTTGATACTTTTAATTCCTTTGTAGCATCTAAAAGTGTTTTTACCCATACTACCCCATGAGAATCACCCAAAATAATTGCTTCAGGATTTTTATTGTCAATGATTTGAACAATGCCTTGTTTTTTATACGCTTCTTTATTCTCCGCTAATCTTATAGGCAAATTAATATTGTAAAACCTTGGATTATCCATTTTTATAACCTCAGGTTTTGGTGTTACGTCATAATAAGCAGCGTAAATGGTTTGTTGATTATAAGATGAAGGATAATGAATATTGAAATAAGAAGTCTTAAAATACGCTATGTACATGATACACAATCCGATACCAACCAATACCAGCTTTGGCGTTTTTTTAAAGCTTCTTAATTTAGTTTCAATGAATGTATAGGATAAATAGGATAGTACATAAGTGATTGAAATTATAATCAAATAGATGTAGTTTTTATCTATACCTATAAACTTGAATTCTATATTTTTAAATAGCACGATAACGGGCCAGTGCCATAAATATAAGGAGTAAGATAATTTGCCAAAATGTACAAATAACTTGCTGCTTAATAATTTGCCTAAAATATCTTTTCCGTTACTAAAATAAATGATTAAGAAAGAGCCAACAATTGGAAGAATAGCAATATAATTTATGGTTGTGTTTGCGAAACAATAACTTATGAAAATCAATATCAAACCCAATATCGGCAGTATATTTTTATAGCTTTTATTGCTGTTGTCAATGGTAGGTAAACAAGTTATTATGCCGCCCATCGAGAGTTCCCAAATTCTAAAAGGAAGCATATAAAAAACCAGTTTTGTTTTTATGTTTACAAAGTATATAAATAAACCAAAACTAATTAATGTAATTATTATCAGAGGAATCAGAAATTTCTTAAAATATTTATGTACTAGAATAAGTACAAATGGATAAATTAAATAGAATTGCTCTTCAACAGAAAGAGACCAAGTGTGTAAAAAAAAAGATTTGTCTGCGGCTTGTCCCCAATAATCACCAAAATGATAATAAGCATGTAAGTTAAAATAGGAAAAAATTGCAGGCAAGATATCTTTTATGCTTTCATAAAGAGTAGGCTTAAATAATAAAAGGGGTAAAGCAAGAGATGTGGTCATAATTACAACCAATAACAAGGGTAAAATTCTTCTAACCCTCCTAAGCCAAAAATCCGACATTTTAAAGTTTCCACTTTCGATACTTTTTGTCAAAATCCCCGTAATTAAGTATCCGGAAATAACGAAGAAAACATCAACACCATAATAGCCACCAATTAAAAAATTTGAATTTAAGTGAAATAATATCACAGCAAGCACAGCCACTGTTCTCAGTCCATCAATTTCTGGGCGATATTTTGTCATTTTTGATTTATTGTGTTCCGATTGAATTATTGAGTTGCTTTACATATCACTGCGCCTAAAATTGTCACATTCAAAAACACTAAATAGCTAATTTCTCTTTTAAACTCATTGCATATTAACCATTGCGAAGTTGTGACAATTGATGCAGTGCCCGTGAATGTTGATTCTAATTAAAGATGAGAAAATTAATTGTAACTACAAAAGCAATTTATCTTAAAGTAAATCAACTTTGAAAATTTGAATTTATCTACAAAGAAAAAAATACTATTTTAAAAAAGATTTCTTTTTATTTAAAAATAAAGTTTTGGCGTTTTAAGTTGCATGAAAAATATTACGAAGTATTTAAAACAATCCTAAATCGTTTTTAAAATCAGTAATAAAATCTCGATAGATAAAATTGTGATTAACAATATAAAAACCCATACCCTTGATTTTTCTTTAGTCGCAAATTTACTTCCAACAAATCCCCCAAAAAAACTACCTAAAGCTAAGCAGCTTCCATAAACCCAATTAACATCATCATTTAAGGCAAATAAGCACAAAGAAACTAAACTAAAAATAAGACATAGGGCGCTTTTCATTGCGTTGGCTTCTATAAAGTCAATACCGAGGTGAAGCATTAAAGAGAATAAAATAAATGTTGCAGTATCAAGCACAATAATTCCTCCCCATAAACCCAATACCAAAAAAAGAAGATACGTAACAAAGGTGATTTTTGTGGCGGGTTTTATATTTTTAATGGTTAGTTTTTTGAACTTTGTTATGGCAAGAAAAAAGGAAACAAACAATGCAATTGTGATAATCGTGTGAACTGACTTTCCAGGTAAATCTTCTACAAATAATACACCAATAATAGTACCCACAACTAAGGGTATGGAAAGCGTGATTGTTTTCTTCCAATCAATTAATTTTTTTTTGTGAAACTGCATGGTTGACGCTAGAAATCCAACAAATACGGGTATTCGGTTGGTAGCGTTGGCGATGTTGGGAGAAATGCTAAATGAAATTAAAATAGGTAGTGTAACCGCAGAGCCACTACTTACAACAGTATTTAAAAATCCGCCAATAAAGCCCGCTACTATTAATAAAGCCAATTCCAAGAAACTATTCATCATTTAAAGTTAAGAGTCGACACCTTTTTGTATTGATTTTACTGTAAATCTTTTATTTTTTCTTTCATTTTATCCCAACTTTCATTGGTCAAAATTGATTCATACTTTGCTTTTTTGTCTTTACTATATTCAATAATATATTTAGCCCTTTCTTTTGATTCTGGGTGTGTACTTATCCAAATTAAATACTTTGATGTTTCATTTTCTGTTTTTGAAAGCTTGTAGAGAAAATTGGCAAATGGTTCTGGGTTTATTTTTGCCTTAACAAGATAATCAACCGCTTTAATGTCTGCTTCTTTTTCCAAGCTTCTGTCAAATGCTGTGGAGGAAAGCGTTTTAGCAGTTTGTTTTATTGTTTCTGAACCACCATTGCCCGTTGTCATTGAAATTAATACGGAGAGGCCTACTTCTTTTATAAGTTTTTTCATCACATGATTAAGCTGAATGTGTGCCATTTCATGACAAATAACACCACTTAATTCTTCTTGATTTTCCGAATTTAATATTAGGCCTGTATAAACAATTAAATGACCATTGGGTAATGCAAATGCATTAATGTCGTCTTTATCTAGAAGATGAACCTTTATTAATTCCCTGTCAATATTATTTTCTGAGCAAATTTTTGTTACAATACTATCAACAGCATTTACAACAAATGGATTCTTGTTTTCCTTCTCGGTTCTTTGGAATATTTCCCAAAAAAGG
>CALQKL020000225.1 GCA_943331145.2 Chitinophaga pinensis | reverse complement strand
TTCTTATTTAATTTGTAATCAAATTTAAGGTTAGCCAAATTACGCACATATCTAGAATTCAATACTATGGCTTTTTCACCATTATATGTATAGCCGAAACTGTACGTAATTTTCTTTGTACCACCCATACCAGAAATGGAATGGGTGTTTTGAATACCCGTATTGCCCATCAATTGCTTTTGCCAGTTAATAGGACTTGCATTTTTATAATTTTGTAAGGTATCCCAAGTGCTACCAAAATTTGATAAAAAATTAGAGCTATCAGAAGCACTTCCTCTTGATCTTTCAGATTGGTAAAGCACAAATTCGTATGGATCCAAAACATCTAAAGTGTTGGTCAATTGTTTAATCCCAACAAATCCATTATAGCTTAATTTTAATTTACCCACTTTACCTGATTTGGTAGAAATCACGATAACCCCATTAGCACCTCTAGCTCCATAAATTGCTGTTGCAGCGGCGTCTTTAAGTACATCAATAGATTGAATATCCTGTGGAGACAATGTATTCAAGCCATTTTCAACTTGCACTCCGTCGATGATATAAAGTGGAGAGTTATCATTGGTAATAGACATACCACCTCTAACTTTTACTTTTATGTCTGCATCAGGAGAACCTTCAGAGGTTGTTGCTGTAACACCGGCTAATCTTCCGTTTAAAGCTTCTGCCGCAGAGTTAACGGGTACGTCTTTTAAATCTTTAGCTGAGATGGAAGACACTGAACCAGAAACTTCTTTCTTCTTTATTGTACCATAACCAACGTTGATAACCACTTCATCCAAATTAGACACTTCTTTGTACAAGGTTACATTTATTGGATTATCATTTTCAGAAACTACTTTAACCTTTTTAAAACCGATTGCAGAAAAAGTGAAATTTAATTTTCCAAGTGCATCTGTTTTTACAGAAAATTCTCCATTTTTATCCGTTATCGTTGACTTTTTAAAGTTTCTTGAATCTACATAAATTGAAACCGATTGAATAGGGCTACCTAATGAATCCACGACTTTACCTGAAATGATTCTAGTTTGTGCAAAAGAAATTACACTAAAAACAAGAAGCAATGAAAACAAAATGATTTTTCTCATGATTGAATAAACTTTGGAATAAATTTTTAAATAAATTTCTTTTGATTTACCAATTCGATTTTATGATTTATTTTATCAAATTAAATCAATGAATTGATGAGCAATTTTAAGCAAAAATTATACTTTAAACAGTGTAAAATAGCTTTTATTTACGCAATCGATGTCATTTAAAGCTTTCCTTTTAGATTAAACAATTATTCATACATTTACGATGTAAAAATAATTTTGATAATGAAATTCGAATCTGCAACAATAAAAGACATTGCGCTCAAATTAAATCTTTCAAAATCAACGGTAAGTCGTGCGTTAAGAGATAGTTATGAAATAAGTAACGAAACCAAAAAACTGGTTTTAGAATATGCAAAAAAAATAAATTACAGACCTAACCCTATTGCTTTAAGTCTTAAAGAAAGAAGAAGTCATACAATTGGCATTGTTGTACCTGAATTTTCCAACAATTTCTTTTCTCAAGCGATTAATGGAATGGAATCTATTGCTTACAGTAAAGGGTACAATGTAATCATTACACAAAGCCATGAATCATATGATAGAGAAGTCATTAATGTTGAACACATGGCATATCGTTCCGTTGATGGTCTTTTGATTTCAGTTTCGGTAGAAACGGATAATTTTGATCACCTGAAAAAATTACATGACAGAAGATTACCCATTGTATTTTTTGATAGAATTGTAGAGGAGATAGATACTTATAAAGTAGTATGCGACAATTTTAAAGGAGCTTATGATGCAACATCACATCTTATAAAAAAAGGGTTTAAGAACATTGCACACATTGCCAGTGCTGAACATCTTTTTATAACGCAAAAAAGATTGGAAGGCTACCGTAAAGCACTTGAAGATCATAATATTCCAATTCAGCCAGAATTGATAAAGCATTGTGTTCATGGCGGAAAGATTTCTAGCGAAGTGGAAGAAGCGATATCGAGTTTATTGAGTTTAAAGAAAAAACCGGATGCCATTCTTTCTGGTGGAGATAGAATCACAACAGAAATGCTGCCTTTTTTGAAAAAATTTAATGCGCTAAAAAATAAAATTGCTTACATGGGTTTTAGTAATTCAGACCTTACAGATTTGTTTACTCCAAGTTTATCTGTAATCCGACAACCTGCATTTGAAATAGGGCAAGCGGCAATGGAACAACTCATAAAAATTATAGAAAGCAAGCGACCAATACTTGACTTTACAACCCAAACTTTTGAAAGCTCAATTATTATTAAAGAGTCCACTAAAAAATAATAATTTGATACGCCTTTTTTATCAAACAAAATGAGCGTTTACGCAAATACATAGATATCAAAAATAAAGTCCGTCGTTTATAAAAACAACGGACTTTATAGCTTGGTTTTTCAAAATTATTATTAATCCAGATTTAGTAAAATCCCAATCTGGTAAATATTACATTACAATCCACTTTTTAGAAAAGAGAATACCATTTTCACCACTAATGCTTATATAATAAACTCCAGGTTTAATAACATTGGTAGAAATGGTTTCAAATACTTCTTTTGTAGAATAGAACTTATTCGTTGATTTAATTATAGTCCCTTCACTATTTGTAATTGTGATTTTGATTATTTGTGCTTTATCTATATTAAATTTCAAGAAAGCATTTTGTCCTTTGATTGGATTAGGAAACAAAATATTTTCTGCTGTATTTGGATTATTTAATCCTGTTGGTTTTTTTGCAATGGTGCAATTACCAACCGCTGGTGAATTCCCTGTAACTTCCATCCAGTCTATATCAGCAGTGGCTGTTCCACTTATTGACTCGATGCGAATTGTATTATTCCCAGCTAATAAATTAACGGTTGCTATTGTATTTGCAAACACGGTACTACCTGAAGTTCTTGGGAAACCTAATGTTGCATTTACGACCGCACCATTAACAAGTAACTTCATTGTGTACACGTTGTTGGCGCTGCTGTTTACATATCTCCAATTTAATGAGTAAGAACCCGCGGCAGGAACAACAATTTTGTAATTGATCCCTTTTGCTATTGAATTGGTAAGGTTAATTACTTTGGTGTTATTTGCCCCACTATTGCTACTTAAAATACCTTCGTAACTGCATAAACCAGTAGTTGGTATATTGCTGTCTTCAATCCTAATTGTAGAATTGGTTCCTGAGTTTATGATGAAATTTGCAGTTACAGAAAGATTACCTGTCATGGTAACCGTTGTGGTAGGTGTTGTAGCTGTTGATGCGCCAGACCAACCAACGAATGAATAACCTGCTGCTGGTGTTGCTGTAATGGTTGCAACAGTTCCAGATGCATAAGTACCTGCTCCTGAAACGCTACCTCCAGCTATTGGATTTGCTGCAGTAGTAAGTGTATAATTAACAACCGTTATTGCTTTAAAATTAGCCGTAGCAGTTAAGTTGCTATTCATCAAAACGGTAGTAGTTGCGGTAGTTGCAGAACTAGCACCACTCCATCCAGCGAAAGTGTAACCTGCTGCAGGAATTGCCGTTAAAGTTGCTGTTGCACCCGCACCATAATTACCACCACCTGTAACTGCCCCTCCTGCAATTGGAGTAGCTGCTGTTGTAAGTGTATATGTTGTTGCAAGAAAATTAGCAACCACATTTTTATTGGCATTTACCACAACACTTAATGGAGAAGTAGTAGCAGTAGTATCTCCACTCCAACCGGTAAATACATATCCTATTGCGCGTGTTGCAGTAAGCGTAGCTGTTGAA
>CALQKL020000224.1 GCA_943331145.2 Chitinophaga pinensis | reverse complement strand
ATAAGGCATATCCCGTATACTTACTTTCCATACATTTTTTTCTTTACCAAAAAACTCTAAATCATCACTCGTTAACCCAACATAACATTTTCCTTCTTTAATGGCAATGGTAGCAGGTATAGCACCTTCCGCTCTAACAGCCGCTTCCACACTTATCGCCGTTTCTACATTTCTCGGGTAAGGCATTCCATGAGAAATGATGGTAGATTCTAATGCTACAATGGGCTGGTTATTTTTTATGGCATCCGCAACTTCAGGATGGATATGTAAAAAGTCGGTTTTAATCATGATAATAATTTGTAAGTAGTGATAATAATTTTTCTTTGGTAATGGACTTGTCAACAGCCCCTTCTTTATGTAAAATTTCTAAAGCAAAACTATGGGCAATTTTAAGACAATCGATTTCTGAAAATTGATTCAAGTAAGCAAAAACCCAAGCAGCAAGCGCAGCATCTCCCGCACCAGTAGCATCTTTGATTGTAATTTGTGGAACGCCTAATTGAATTTGATTTGAGCCATTATAAATGATAGATCCTTTTTCTCCCAAGCTTATCCAAACTTGTTTAACGCCTCTGTTAATCAGTATCATTGATAAGTTGTCTAATTTATTTTCTGCATCACTTTGAATAGAATAAATCTCATCTTGATTTGGCGTAATCATAAACACACCGTTCAAATCTAAAGCTGATAATTTTCTTGCTTTTGCTACAGATACGGGTTCTATGATCAATTTTTTATTTTCTGTAAATGCGAAATTGATCAGCCACTCCAATGCTTCTATTTCAAGATTGGTATCTGCGACAATTATTTCCGCATTCTTAAAAACATCAATTCTTGTTTGTAAAAAATCAGCCGTAATCATTTTAGAAAGTGTATCCGAACATGCTGCGGTAAACAAACTTCCATCTGGTTGATGGAATGCACAATACTTTCCAGTGGGCTCATCTATTTGTAAGGAGTGTTGAAAAGATAATCCTGTTTCCAATAAATTCTTTTTAATAAAATCTGCATCTGTATCCGAACCAAAAACGGTAATAAACTCAACATCTATGTCTAACAAAGAAAGATGTCTTGCGATGTTGCTCATCACACCACCTATATTTTTTTTGGAGATTGCAGGATTTGACGTGGCGGTAATAACCTCTTCTTGACAAAAAAATATTTCATCGATTAAAACGGCTCCTAAGCATACAACTGATGGCATGCGCAAATATAATCAATATGTTACTTCTTATAATATTGTTCAACTATTTCAAAAAAGGGCTTTGTTGTACCCACAATTTTCAACTACAAAAACCGGGTTAAAGGACAATTTTAGTTACTTTTATGCCATGCAAAAAAAATTGTATTTACTCGATGCGTTTGCCCTGGTTTTCAGAGCATATTACGCACTTATCAGAAGTCCAAGAATTACCAGTACAGGAAGAAACACCAATGCTCAATTTGGATTTACCAACGCAATTATCGAACTTATCAATAATCAAAAGCCAACGCACATGGCGGTTTGCTTTGATACACATGCTTTAACCGAAAGACATACTGATTTCGCAGATTATAAAGCCAACAGACAAGAAACGCCTGAAGATATTTTATCGGCAGTTCCCGACATCAAAAAAATCATTAAAGGTTTTAATATTCCTGTGGTTGAAATGGATGGCTTTGAAGCTGATGATGTAATTGGCACATTGGCAAAACAAGCAGAACTATTGGGATACGATGTGTATATGGTTACACCCGATAAAGATTACGGACAATTGGTAAGTCAGCACATTAAAATGTATAAGCCCGCTTATCAGGGAGGTACGCACGAAATTTTTGGACCAGAAGAAATTTGTGCAAAATGGGATATCGAACATGTTCATCAAGTAATTGACATGCTGGGCATGATGGGAGATGCGGTTGATAATATTCCAGGAATACCTGGCGTTGGAGAAAAAACAGCCGCCAAACTTTTAAAAGAATATGGTTCATTAGAAAACGTTTTAGAAAACGCAGATAATATCAAAGGTGCTTTGGGAGAGAAAGTTCGTAACGGCAAAGAGAAAGCCATTATGAGTAAAAAACTCGCCACCATTATAACCAACGTTCCTGTTGAGTTTCATGAAGAAGATTATAAATTGAAAGATTGGAATAAAGAAGCGCTGACAGAAGTTTTCACGGCATTGGAATTTAAAACCATGGCAAAAAGAATTTTAGGTGAAACATTAGAATTGCCCAATGAAAAACCAAAGCCAAATGCGCAACCTGCTCAAATGGACTTGTTTGGAAATTATGTTGAAACGGCTGAAAATTCAAATGCTTCGAAAATTGAAAACAATACAGAAAACTATACATCCGCAGATAAAAATATCGACAATACCAATCATGATTACAAATTGGTAAATGATGAAATGTCATTAAAAACCCTAATTGATCTTTTAGAAAAAGAAAAAGAAATTTGTTTTGATACAGAAACCACAAATATCGATGCCAACCTCGCAAACCTTGTGGGATTAAGCTTTTCAGTAAAAGCTCACGAAGCGTTTTATGTGCCTTGTAGTGCAGATCGAAATGAATGTTTGGCTTTATTAAATCAATTCAAACACATTTTTGAAAACCCTGAAAAGAAATGGATTGGTCAAAACATAAAATATGATTTGTTGGTTTTGAAATGGTACAACATTGAAATCAAAGGATCATTTTTCGATACGATGTTGGCGCACTATGTGATTGAACCAGAAGGTAAAAGAAGCATGGATTTATTGAGTGAAAAATACCTTGGATACGAACCTGTTCACATTGAAGCATTGATTGGTAAAAAAGGAAAGAACCAAGGAAATATGCGCGATGTTGAAATTGAAAAAGTAAAAGAATATGCTGGAGAAGACGCAGATATCACACTTCAATTAAAACATAAATTTGAGCCACAAGTAACTCAATTGGAAGTTGAAAAAGTATTTAATGAAGTAGAATGTCCTTTGGTTAAAGTATTGGCCAATATGGAGTTTGAAGGCATAAAAATCGACGAGCAATTTCTAAACCATTATTCAAAAGATTTGGAATTGGATGCTAAAAAAGCGGAGGAATCTGTTTACGAACAAGCAGGCGTTAGATTTAATTTAGCATCTCCAAAACAACTCGGTGAGGTATTATTTGAAAAATTACAACTCGATCCGAAAGCAAAAAAAACAAAGACAGGTCAGTATGCAACAGGTGAAGACATCTTAACCAAACTTGCTGTACAACATAAAATTTGTGATGACATTTTAATCTTTCGTGAGCTCACCAAATTGAAATCGACTTATGTAGATTCGTTACCACAATTGATTAATCCAAAAACAGGTAGAGTGCATACGAGCTATGCACAAGCAGTGGCTGTCACAGGTCGCTTGAGCAGCAACAATCCCAATTTGCAAAACATTCCCATCAGAACTGAAAGGGGAAAAGAAATTAGGAAAGCATTTGTACCCCGCGATGAAAATCATGTATTGGTTTCGGCGGATTACTCTCAAATAGAATTAAGGATTGTAGCTGCAATCAGTGGCGATGTAAATATGTGCGAAGCATTCAGAACCGGAAAAGACATTCATACGGCTACGGCGGCGAAAGTATTTAATGTAGAAGAAAGCGAGGTGACCAAAGAAATGCGTTACAAAGCAAAGAGCGTAAACTTTGGAATTATTTACGGACAAGGTGCTTTTGGTTTGGCAGAAAATTTGGGCATATCCAGAACTGAAGCGAAAGAAATAATCGACAACTACAAAAAACAGTTTCCAAATATTCAGCAATACATGGACGAAACCATCAAATTTGGAAAAGATAACGGATATGTACAAACGCT
>CALQKL020000223.1 GCA_943331145.2 Chitinophaga pinensis | reverse complement strand
TAAAATTTAAAGCTCCCAATTTTTCCATGATAAACCCTTTGCCATAATACACTACAGGCGTTAAATCATAAATCGTATCGTTCCATTTTGGATTGATGGTATAAAGCAAAGTTGTAATCGACGGAACTTTTAATAAAAGATAATCGAGCATTTCTTTTGTATTGGTTTCGTCTTCATAATTCAAACAAATGTTTACCATCAATTCGCCAGTGGTTGAAAAGCGAATGATGATGTTTCTTAACCAACCAGTGTGATCGCGGATATTGTAAAATTCCAATTCCTTTGACTTTGCATAATCGCGGATAGTGTTTCGAATTTGGTTGTTTACATCATCCAGCAAAAAGCATTCTTGTATATCAATTATTTTGTCAAAGATGCGTGGTGCGTGATATCCAAGCGCATTTTGTGGCGAGATGCTGATTTCGGAGTCGATTTCATCATTGGTAAGATAACGCTTGTTGCTAAAAGTAAATTCCAATTTGTTTCGATATTGGATTGTTTTTTCCGAACCTACAATTGGTAAGATTTCTGGAATGTCGATTTTGCCAATTCGTTTTAGATTTTGCTCGGCTTCTTGTTGTTTGTACTCTAATTGTTTTTCGTAAGGAAGCATTTGCCATTTACAACCACCACAAACGCCAAAATGTTTACAAAAGGGCGCTAATCTGTTTGATGCAGGTTCAACAATTTTTATCGCTCTACCTTCGGCCCAATCTTTTTTACTTTTTACAATCTGAATATTTACAATATCACCTGGAATAGCACCAGATACAAAAATCACTTTGCCTTCATGGCGAACCAATGATTTTCCCTCTGCAGCATAGTCGGTTACTTCAATATTTTCAAGTATGATGTTCTTATTTTTTTTTCGCACAGCACAAAAATAACCTTTAATCGTTTAATTTAATTTGTTAATGATTTGTAATTTTACGAATCAACTTTTTAAAATAAAAAAAAACGCTTTATTTTAGATACATTTGACAACATTTTTAAATTATGAGAAAACAAATTTTACTTTCCAGTCTATTTTTATTTTCAACCATCATTACTTTTTCGCAACAAGCTAAAACACAAAAAAAAGAATCCTTTACCGTAACCCTAAAAACCCCGAGTTACAAAGAAGGTCTTGCTTACCTGTGCTTTCACTTGGGTAAAAACTTAAATATTGAAGATTCGGCTGTGGTAAATGCAAAAGGAGTGGCTATTTTTAAAGGAGATAGAAAACTTCCAGCTGGTATTTATGCCATTGTTTTTCCAGGTAAACGTTACACATTTGACTTTTTTGTAAGTAAAGAACAGGAAATCAATATTGAAGCCGATACATTAAACCTTCAAAACCCAAAAGTTACAGGTTCAAAAGAAAATATTTTATTTCAAGAATACCAAAATACGGTGGGTATAAAAGGTGGTTTGTTACAACGCGAACGTACGGCTTATAGCGCTTCAAGAACAGCAAAAGATTCTGCATTACATCTAGAGAATTACAATCGTTTCAACAAGGAGTTGATTGATTACAGAGATACCATCATGGTAAGATATCCAGAGTCTATGATGACCGCCATGCTTTATGCCATGAAAGAGCCAGAAATCTTGATAAAAAAACCAATGAACAGACAAGATTCGGTAGCCAATTATAATTATTACAAAAAGAAATATTGGGAAGGCGTAACGTTTATGGATGAATCTGTAATAAGAACGCCATTCTTCTTGCCAAAATTTGAGCGTTATTACAGAGAGATTATGCCTCAATCATCGGATAGCATCATCAAAGATTTAGATTACAAATTATTGTTGGCACGTAGTTGTCCTGAGATGTATAAGTTTATGTTGAACTGGTTTACAGATGAATATATTCAACCAAAATACATGGGACAAGATGCGATTTTTGTACACTTGTTTGAAAAATATCACAGTAAAGGTTTATCAAGTTGGTTGAATGAAAAACAAATGGAAACCATTTCTAGAAGAGCTTACATGCAAATGAGCAATTTAATTGGTGTAAAAGCGGCTGATTTAGAGATGGTGGATTCAACTGGAAAGCCAATGAATTTGTATAATGTAAATGCAGAATATACAATGGTAATATTTTGGGATCCTACATGTGGACATTGTAAAGAAGAGGTCCCAAGAATTGATTCTTTGTATAGGGCAACTTGGAAAGCACGTGGTGTAAAAATTTATTCTGTTTTATCCGACAATGAAAAGTATAAAGAATGGGTAAATTATTTGAAAGAACATAAACTAGGCGATTGGGTAAATGTGTACGAAACCAAAGCCATGGAAAAAAAGGTTTCGGATGAATCAAGAGCAAGCTTCCGTCAATTATATGATGTAATACAAACACCGACTTTGTTTTTACTGGATAAAGAAAAACGCATCATTGGAAAAAAATTAGGATGGGAGCAATTAAATGATTTATTAAAAGCCAAATGGAGCAATAGTTCGGAGAAATAATCGTAATTCTTCTAATAAATTTCAACAATGAAAAAAATTATTTTGTTGTCAGCAAACCTGCTGATGGGCTTATCTTTATTTGCTCAACAACCCTTAATAAATTACGGCAAACATTCCATTGGCAAGGTTGAGTTTTTGAAAGCCTATAATAAAAACAAACCTGCAACAGATAACACCAGAGAAAAATCAGTTAAGGAATACGTGGATTTATACGCCAATTTCAAAATGAAGGTAATGGAGGCGTTGGAGCTGAGATTGGATACGGCAGATCAATTTAAATCGGATGTAGATAATTTTCGCAAACAAATCATTGAAAATTATTTAAGTGATGAAAAAACGTTTAATGCCCTTACAGACGAAGCGTACACGAGAAGTTTGTCGGATTTACATGTTGTAAGATATTCTGTTACAATTGATGAAAACACTTCACCTGAAGATAGCATGGCAAAATATAATGCCATTAAAGCGATTTCTGAGCAACTAAAAAAAATGCCCAATTCAAGGATTAATAATTCTGAAAGTCCATTGGTTGATTATTCAGACATGGGATTTTTAACGGTTTTTTCTTTGCCTTATGTGTATGAGAATATCGTTTACGGGTTAAAGCCTGGTGAAACGTCAAGCCCATATCGTGCAAAAAAAGCATGGCATGTGTTTAGTGTAATTGAAAAAAGAAAGAGCGTAGGTAAATGGAAAATTGCACAAATATTATTTTCAACGCCAGAAAATGCAGATGAGTCAATCATGCAAGTATTAAAGGCGAAAGCAGATTCTGTTTATACAATATTAAGTCATGGGGCAGATTTTTCGAATGTTGCAAAATTTGTGAGCGATGATAAATTAACTTATTTAAATGGGGGCGAACTGCCAGAGTTTGGAACTGGGAAATATGACAATGTATTTGAGTCAGAGGCAATAAGACTTTATAAAGACGGGGATATTTCTGAGCCATTTCAAACTTCTTTTGGCATACATATTTTAAAAAGACTTTCTCAAACGCCAGCTCCTTCAACAAAAACGGATGACAATTGGTTGTACGAAATCAAACAAAAACTGCAACAAGATGATCGTATAAAAATAGCCAAAGACAAATTTGCCAAAGACATCATTACCAAAATAGGATTCAAATTAACGAATGCAGTAAAGGCGGAAGATTTATACAATTTTGCGGATAGCGTAATGTTTGATTTTGAAATTCCAGATGCACCTGCAACCAAACCCATCAGTAAAAAAGTGCTTATCAATTTTACAAAAGGAAACGCTACAGGAGAAGACTGGTTGAATTTTGTTAGAGATTATAAAGGCAATCCTGATTTGTATAAAATGGAAACCAATGCCATGCTTTGGGAGAAATTTAAAACCTATGCTTC
>CALQKL020000222.1 GCA_943331145.2 Chitinophaga pinensis | reverse complement strand
TAAAATCAAAACTATTGAATTTAGATTTAAAATGTTAATGATGTTTTAATTTTAACGAAATAAAAGTTAAGTTTTTGAATTAAACGCTTTCTCTATCAATAATTTGAATGTTTTAAAAAAATAGTAAAGTCTTCAATATTCATAATTGATTATAAAATAGTCTTAGGTCAAAATTCAAAATGCTGATTAAAATAAAAAAGCAAATTATCATAAATAGTTCCCTTTCTGGTGAAATAATCACAAAGTATTGTTCTTTGTAAAAAGATTTAGTTTGAAATTGTATATTTTGAAATAAAATGCTCACTTATAAATTATAAAACTTTATCAAAAAAAATAAAATACATTATTTTGTACTTTATTAATTGTTGATTAAAATTATTTAGCCAATCATGCTAATAAAATAAAAAAATGGAAAGATTAAAATCATTAGATCCGCCACACAAGGGTTTGCGCAATGCGCTTGGAAAATTAGCATTATCAGCTGGAAAAACAGATTACACATCTTTAAACAGCATTACATTACTGAAGGAGTTGGCAAATGAAGTATTTCATCTTTTAAAAGACCATACGGCAACAGAAAACAAATTCATCCTTGCGCCATTAGAACAAAGAAGTCCAGGATTTACTGAAAGTTATTTTTCAGACCATGATACAATCGACCAGTTAGAACAAAATTTACTCGACCGTTTTTTATCCCTTGATGGAAAGCAAACCAATGATGAAGGACATCAATTGTATCTCGACTTTTGCAATTTTCAAAGTCATTACCTCGAGCATATAAATGAAGAAGATTCAATACTTGAGCTGGAAATGCAAAAACATTTTACAGATGAAGAACTGATGCAACATCAGATTGAAATAATGCAAGAAATGAGTTTTGATACTTTGCTTTTATGGTTCAAATACATTGTGCCTGCTAGAAGACCTGATGAAAATGCACAAGTTTTAACTGGCTTCAAATCAGTAGCACCAGAATCTGCATATAATACTGTTTTAAATACAATAAAAGAAGAAGTTAGAGAAAGCGAAATGCAAGCCATTCTATCTTTGGTGAAATAAAAATGAATATAGAAAATATAGTAGTAAAAAAACTGGCGTATCAAGATTTAGAAACCTTGATGAGCTGGGCATCAAATGAAGGCTGGAACCCTGGAAAAGATGATGCAAAAGTATTTTGGGATACAGATCCGGATGGTTTTTATGGGTGTTTTTTTGAAGAAAAGTTAATCGCTGGAGGCGCTATTATTTCTTACAATGGTAAGTATGGATTTATGGGATTATTTATCGTTCATAGTGATTACAGAAACGATGGCATTGGAAGAAAGTTATGGCATTTTAGAAGAGATATGTTACTCAGCAGACTTCAACCAAATGCAACTATAGGAATGGACGGTGTATTGGCCATGCAACCCTTTTATAACAAAGGTGGATTCGATATCGCGTATAGAGATGAACGTTATGGATTTTTAAGTAAATCATTTGATTTTTCAAACCACATATCTATTATTGAATCAAATGATTTTGAAACTATTGTAGCATACGATGCAACCTTTTTTGGTTGCTCAAGAGCTAAGTTTTTAGAAGGATGGTTGAACATGCCAGAGTCTAAAACTTTTAAGTATAAAAAAGACAAAGAAATTTTAGGTTATGCGGTCATCAGAAAAGCTGAAAAAGGATTTAAAATAGGACCACTATTTGCAAACAATTTGGAAATAGCTGATGAGCTATTAAAATCATGTTTTAGCGCATATCCGAATGATACTGTATTTCTGGATATTCCAACAACAAACAATGATGCTGTTGGTTTGGTAAAAAAATATGCTGGGAAATATGTTTTCGAATGCGCCCGAATGTATTATGGTAAAGATCCAAATACGCCAATAAACAACATTTACGGCATTACAACATTTGAATTGGGATAATTTTTATTGAGCTTTAATTTGTAAAAAACAAAAAAATCTAAAACTACCCATTATGAGGAATTTTATAATTATCTCAACACTAATAACTTCAATGGCCTTAAAATCATGTAAAACTATGGATGTAACGTTAACACTAAATAATCCTGAACAATTATCGAATGTGATTCAACAAATTCCTGCTGATGAAAATGGAAGAAAAAAGAATACGTTATATCTATCCCCTCGAGAAATTAAAACAGAAGAATTTAACACACCTATCCTGCATGCATTTATTGATACAATGTATTCCGTTATGAAAAATAAAGCTGGGGTTGGGATTGCTGCAAATCAATTAGGCAGAAGACTACAAATATTTATTATAGAAGCAAAATCCGACAATCCCCGTTACAAAGTTTTAGGTCCAGTGCCAAAACAAATATTCATCAATCCTTTCATTACTAAAGTATCCTCAACTAGAAAAAATTTCTGGCATGGTTGCTTAAGTGCCAACGGAGAAAAAAGAGGAAACGTAGCCACTTATGAATGGATTGAATATACATGTAAAGATGAAAAAGGAAATATTCAAACGGGTAGATTAGATGGTTTTGCAGCGGTGATTTTCCAACATGAATTCAGGCATTTATTGAATGGCACTTATCTAGATGTGGCGAAGCAATTTCTTTCAAAGCCCGAGCTCGATTCAGGAATTGAAAAAGGAGAAATACCTTTTTTTGAAACAGCTTCTGATACTTTGCCTTTATTAATTGGAGGCTATACAATTGGCGAAACGCTTGATCAGTATCATTCTAAATAATGGATGGTTATTTCTGTTTTTTATTTTGAGATAACTAAATACCACAAAATGAAAACTACGCTTAAAAATACTTCTATGTGTATTGAAAAGTTACTTTTCAATCAATTTGGAAAGATTGCTATTAAAATGCAAGATGGACGTTTATTCATTATTCCTTTAAGATACTTTCCTGAATTACAAAAGCTAACTGTTGAAAAAAGAAAAAAATACACAATCGTAAATGACACAACAATTCTTTTTGCTTACTCTGATGCTGTCTATCATTTGGAAGATTTTATTGGATTAGAAGGAAAATGGCAGGAAAGATAATTGATTGTTGAAGTAAAATAAAAAGCCATCAATTTTCATTGATGGCTTTTTTGTCGGGATGATTACCGGGAGTTCGGACTTTTTGGAGGATGTGAATATGATAGTTAGCTATTAAAAAAATCAAGCAGACATTATTAAGCATATTAATAAATAATACTAAACCACCCATATTGTTAATACATACTATAGCTTATCTTTAATGTTTCTATGAAATAAAAGTACAGTGAATTGCGGGTATTTTAGATTCATAGTTAATTGTAGGAAGGGCGACCAAGCAAAATACTAAAGCAAAGATTTAATGACAGATTGCATATCATCCATAATTTACCTATCAAGATTATTGTTGGTCATTATAGGCCTTACTTGCATGGAGTCTTGCACCGTAACAAATAATTTATATGTTGCCAATCCCAATCCAATGGGCAAGGGAAATTCGGAGGGTTATTTTGGTATAGGTAGCGGTATGAAACCAAAAATAGATTCGGTGGACAATAGTAGCGGTAAGATATATTTTTCAAATAAAATTTCAGCCGCTCCTATTTTATCAGTAGGAAAGCAATGGGGTGTTTCAAATCAAACCGATGTAAGATTCGCATTACATCTGCCTTATATCATTGGAGGATTCGGAATGCGAGCTGGGTTACAACATAGTTTTATGGGTTCTAATTCCAAGGTGAATTTTGCATTTGGTTTTGATTTAGGGGGTGTTTCCGCTAAAGATTCAATAAAATTATTTGGCTCACGAAGTGCCGTGAATATAGAAACCAACGGAGGGTTAAACATTGATATTTTTATTCCATTTT
>CALQKL020000221.1 GCA_943331145.2 Chitinophaga pinensis | reverse complement strand
GCGGAAAATGTATTGCCTGCAGAATGGAAAAAGAAAATTGTTGTTCCAATATAAATGTCTTTGGCGTACATATTGACGGAGGAATGAGAGAATTTGTGGTTGTTCCTGATGAAGCTTTGGTAAAAAGTGAAGGATTAAGTTTTGATGAGCTGGCATTGGTAGAGCCTCTAGCAATAAGTGCTCATGGCGTAAGAAGAGCTGAAGTGAAAAAAAATGAATTTGTGTTAGTTGTTGGCGCTGGCCCAATAGGGATTGGCACTATGGAATTTGCAAAAATTGCAGGTGGCAATGTAATCGCAATGGATGTTAATGAAGGACGGCTGAATTTTTGTAAAGAAAATTTGCAGATAGAACATACCATTAATCCTGTTACTGAAGATGCAATGGAAAAACTCAAACAAATTACCAATAACGACATGCCAACAGTAATTATCGATGCAAGTGGAAACCAAAAAGCAATCAACAATGCGTTTCAATATTTAGGGCATGGTGGAAGATTTGTTTTAATTGGATTACAAAAAGGCGAAATACAATTTATGCACCCTGAGTTTCATAAAAGAGAGAGCACTTTAATGAGTAGCAGAAATGCAACAAGAGAAGATTTTCAACATGCCATAACTTGTATAAAAAAAGGACTTATTCATCCGCTTCATTACATAACACATCGTGTACATTTTGATGACGTTATTCAACAATTTGAAAGTTGGTTAAAGCCGGAGACGGGCGTAATTAAAGCCATGATTACATTTTAAAAAAAGGGAGCTGTTTCTATCGTTTTTTTAATACATTCGATAGCACATTAAAAATTGAAAATTAAATGAAGACGAATGAATTTTTCATGGAGCAAACCATGAGGTGGTTTGGACCCAATGATCCAGTAAGTTTGTGGGATATAAGACAGGCGGGTTGCACAGGTGTTGTAACAGCATTGCATCATATTGCCATTGGCGAAGTGTGGACCATTGAAGAAATCAATAAAAGAAAGTCTCAAATTGAAGCAGCAGGATTGACTTGGACCGTAATAGAAAGTTTACCCGTTCACGAAGACATCAAAAAACAAAAAGACAAATATCTACACTGGATCGAAAATTACAAACAGAGCTTAAGGAATATTGCTGCCTGTGGGCTCAAAGTGGTAACATATAATTTCATGCCGATTTTAGATTGGATGCGCACCAATTTATCATTTGAAATGCCTGATAAAAGCCTTGCACTTCGCTTCGAAAAATCAGCATTTATTGCTTTCGATCTATTCATTTTAAATCGACCCAATGCTTCTAATGATTATACTCAAATAGAAATCGATAAAGCAAAAAATCGCATTGAAATAATGAGTGAAATTGAAAAAGAAATATTACTACACGCTGTTTTACAAGGATTACCAGGCAGCGAAGAGTCATTTTCATTTTCGACAATTTTAGATGCAATAAATGATTACAAAAACATTGATGCATCTAAATTGAAAAGTCATTTGTTTTTTTTCTTGCAAAAAATAGTCCCAGTTGCAGAAGAGTTGGGATTGAAAATGGCTATCCATCCCGATGATCCTCCATTTTCCATTTTAGGATTACCAAGAATTTTGAGCACAGAGCAAGATGTAAAAGATTTGATAGAATCCATTTCATCGCCTGCAAATGGATTGTGTTTTTGTACGGGCTCATTTGGAGTAAGGGCAGACAATGATTTGAGTGGAATGATTAAAAGATGGGGCAATCACATACATTTCATTCACCTCAGAAGTACAAAGCGTGACGAAGAAGGAAATTTTTTCGAAGCAGATCATTTATCAGGTGATGTAGACATGTACAACGTTGTAAAAGAAATTGTACACGTTATGAAGGATAGAAAAATCAGTTTACCCATGAGACCAGATCATGGACACCAAATGCTGGATGATTTAAATAAAAAAACATACCCCGGTTATAGTGCCATAGGCAGATTAAGGGGATTGGCAGAACTCAGGGGATTAGAATTAGGAATACAACGTTCGTTATCTTTTTAATAAAGTCAGTCAAAGTGAAAATTAAAAATTCAAAACTGTTGATTTTTTATACTTTTTACTTTTAAATTTTTATTTAAATATTCATGAAATTAGAAAACAAAGTAATCGTAGTAACAGGTGGTACAGGAATATTGGGTTACCATTTTAATAAAGCCATTGCAGCAGCAGGCGGCACGGTATGCATCATTGGTCGAAATAAAGAAATAGCAGAAAAAAGAGCGGCAGAAATAAATGCTGAAGGCGGAAAAGCAATTGGAATTTATGCAGACGTGTTGAATGAAAACGATTTACAAAATGCCAACAAAATCATTGTAGATAAATTTGGACAAATAGATGGCTTGGTCAATGCGGCCGGAGGTAATCAACCAAAAGCAGTAGTTACTGCTGAAGATGATTTATTTAATTTAGACATTGATGCTTTGGAAAATGTGATGAAATTAAATTTATTTGGCTCCATTTTACCCACACAAATTTTTGGAAGAACAATGTTGACAACATCAGATTCGGCAAGCATTGTAAATATTTCTTCAGTGTCTGCAAAATCAGCAATTACAAGAGTATTGGGATACAGTCTAGCAAAAGCAGCCATCGAAAATTATACCAAATGGTTTGCCATCGAATTGGCCAATCGATATAAAGGAAAAATAAGGATGAACGCAATAATGCCTGGCTTTTTTTTAACCGAACAAAACAGAAAATTACTGACTAATGAAGATGGAAGCTTAACCTCTCGAGGACAAAAAGTAATTGATCATACACCCTTACAACGTTTTGGAAATCCGCAAGAATTAACAGCTGCTTTAATTTATTTATTAAGCAATGAATCCTCTTTCGTATTGGGAACTGTTTTAGAAATTGATGGTGGATTTAATGCATTTAGTGGTGTTTGATAAAATAATATTTATGCATTTCAACATTGTTGAATGTTAACTTTTGACGTAATAATAATTATATGAAAAAATTAATTCCAGTATTGCTTCTTTTAATATCAAATGCCTTGATTTCTCAAAACATAAATTGGGAAAAAGCTCAAAAAACTGCCTTGATAAAAATCGCCGACTCTCTAACCAAGAACCTAAAACCTTGGAAGGTGCCGAATAGAATTTATGAAGTAGAAAAATATGGTGCTGTTGGCGATAGCATCGGTTTAAATACAATTGCCATTCAAAAAGCAATAGATGATTGTTCGAAAAATGGTGGAGGAATTGTATTGTTTTCAAAAGGGCAATATGTAACCGGCACCATCGAGTTGAAATCTGGAGTGATGTTAGAAATTACAAAGAAAGCAAAAATTTTAGGCAGTACTAAACTTGAAGATTATCCCGAAAAAATTGAATCCTTCAAAAGTGTAATGAGTGAAAATCATAAATACCGACAATCGTTGATCTATGCAGAAAAATGCATAAATATTGGCATAAGCGGTAAAGGTGAAATTTATTTCAGGGGAGAAAAAGTAAATTTCCCCGGCAAAGAAACTACGGGCGAAATTTTAGCAAGGCCTTTTGGCATCAGAATGATTGATTGTAAAAATATTGTTTTAAAAAACATTTTCTTACATAATTCAGCTTCTTGGATGCAAAGCTATTTAATTTGTGAAAACTTAATTTTTGATGGCATAAAAGTGATTAATCAAGCCAACTACAATAATGATGGGCTCGACCCAGACGGATGCACCAACGTAATTGTTCGCAATTGCTACATCAATTCTGAAGATGATGCCATGTGCCTTAAAGGCGCCAGTGGTATGCCTTCTAAAAATATTTTAATTGAAAATTCAACCTTCTTAAGTTCATGCAATGCATTTAAAATTGGTACAGACACACAAGGG
>CALQKL020000220.1 GCA_943331145.2 Chitinophaga pinensis | reverse complement strand
TTTGCATTAGAGAGAAACATCACACTTGCCATAATTGATGATTCATGGAAAGAACATTTACGTTCAATGGATGATTTGCGTCAAAGTGTACAAACTGCTGGATATGAGCAAAAAGATCCTTTGGTGATTTATAAAATTGAAGCATTCAATGCATTCAAAAGAATGAATGATCAAGTTAACAAAGAGATTGTAGGGTTTTTAAGTCATGCTCAATTGCCATTTGAACAAAACGAAACTCAACAAATTAAAGAAGGAAGAGAAAAGAAAACGGATTTGAGTAAAATGAATGTCAATAAAGCAGAAATAGATGCAGCAGGACAAGATTATGCAGCTAATGAAAAAGATTATTACGATCCTTCAACACCGGTAAAACAAGAGCCAGTAAGGGTTGAACAAAAAATTGGACGTAATGATGCATGTCCATGTGGAAGTGGGAAAAAATACAAACAATGTCATGGTAAAGATGTGTTGTAATAAAAAAAATATAACAATGAATAAGTTTTTTTACTGCTTATTTTTTTTAATTATGATGGGGTTTAATTCTGTAGCACAAGTTGTTGAAATTGAAGATTCTGTAGCTTCAAATCCAAATATCATTCATAAAGATTCACGAATTGATGCATTAGGAAGAAAAATGGCGGAATACAATGAAGGTTTGGCTTTGAAAGTTAAAATGGTAAGTGGTTATCGTTTAATGTTGTTAAATACAACAGACAGAGCCCTTGCATTAAAATTAAGATCAACCCTATTAAAACAATATCCAGAGCACAAATTGTACATGAGTTTTTTGGCACCATACATCAAGCTTAAAATGGGTAATTTTATTGACAAAGCAGAAGCAGAAAAGTTTCGCAATGAGTTGCAAAAACAAAACATTGTTACCGGAAATATTTATTTGGTTAATGAAAAGATAGAATTGAAACCAGTAGATAAAAATGGTTTACCAATTGAAGATTAAAGGTTTTGTGTAATCTAATTTCTATATTGCCATTTATAATTAATACTAAAAAAGATGTTAGATAAAATTAAAAATCGGGCAAAAGAATATTTACATGAGTTTATAAATGTTCGTCATCACTTACACGCAAATCCCGAATTGAGTTATGAGGAATATAATACCTCAAAATTTATTCAACAAAAATTAAGCGAATTTGGAATTCCTTTTGATGTGAAAGCGATTACCGGTGTGGTAGGTATCATAGAGGGAAGAAATCCAGATAAAAGGGTAGTTGCTTTAAGGGCGGATATGGATGCTTTGCCGATTTTGGAAGAGAACAATGTCCCGTATAAGTCAACTATAGATGGCGTCATGCATGCTTGTGGCCATGATGTGCATACCACCTGTTTATTGGGTGCTGCAAAAATTTTAAGCGAAACAAAAGATGAATGGGAAGGAACGGTGAAGTTGATATTTCAACCTGGAGAAGAAAAAAATCCTGGGGGCGCTAGTTTGATGATTAAAGATGGTGTGTTGGAAAATCCCGCTCCCGAAAAAATTCTCGCTTTACATGTGCATCCCGGGATGGAAGTAGGTAAGTTTAGTTTTAGAGGCGGAATGGTAATGGCTAGTGCCGATGAAATATACATAACGGTTAAGGGTAAAGGCGGGCATGCAGCAGCGCCACATTTAGCCATTGATCCCATTTTGATTGCATCTCATTTAATCATCAGTTTGCAACAAATCATCAGTAGAAATAACAATCCGTTTAATCCTTCTGTATTGTCAATTACAGCAATAAATGCAGGTAATACAACCAATGTAATTCCTTCCGAAGTGAAGCTTATGGGTACTTTCAGGGCGATGAATGAGGAATGGCGTTTTAAAGCGCATGAGTTGATTATAGCACAAACCAATGCGCTTGTAAAAGCTATGGGTGGAGAGGCCGATGTGAAAATTGACGTGGGATATCCATTTGTATTTAATGATGAAAATCTTTCTGCACAAGCAAAAGATTTAGCTATAATGTTTGCAGGAAGTGAACATGTTTCGGAAACAGAACTTCGCATGGGCGCCGAGGATTTTGCCTACTACACCCATAAAATTCCAGGTTGTTTTTTTAGATTAGGCGCTGGCAATCAATCAAAAGGGATAGTGTATAATGTACATCATCCCAAATTCAATATCGATGAAAATGCAATTGAACATGGAATAGGCATGATGGCATGGTTGGCCATTTCTATTTAACCAATAATAAAATATTTCTTATGAAGATTGCATTTCACGGAGCCGCACAAACCGTAACAGGTTCGAAGCATTTGATCACATTAAGTAATGGTAAAAAGCTTTTGTTGGATTGTGGTATGTTTCAAGGTATGGGTCCCGAAACAATGTCGTTTAATAGCGAATTTGGTTTTGATCCAAAATCAGTGAATCATGTAATCCTATCGCATGCGCATATCGACCATTGTGGCTTGTTGCCCAAATTAATTAAAGACGGATATGATGGAAAAGTATTTGCCACTCCAGCCACAAAAGATTTAGCCAGCGTATTGTTGGAAGACTCTGCAGGTATTCAGGAAAACGACATCAAATTTGAAAATAAAAAAAGGGCTTTGTTGGGACTGCCATATTTGAAACCCTTATACACTACTGAAGATGCAATTACTGCTGTAGATCATTTTGAAATTGTTGACTACGATAAATGGCATAAGATTGATGAACATTTCGAGTTTTGTTTTACCGATGCAGGACATATTATTGGAAGTGCAGCCGTTCATTTAAGAATTACAGAAAACAACAAAACATCTACCTTGACATTCAGCGGGGATGTTGGCAGATACAGGGATATTATTTTAAAATCGCCCGCAACATTTCCTCAAGCCGATTATATTTTATTAGAATCAACGTATGGTAATAGTTTGCATGATGAGCATAATTCATCTACAGAAATGTTGTTGAGTTGGATAACCAAAACTTGTTTACAAAAGAAAGGTAAATTGATTATTCCAGCGTTTAGTGTAGGAAGAACCCAAGAGATTTTATATGCACTTAATCAGTTAGAGCTTGAAAATTCCTTGCCCGATTTAGATTATTTTGTAGATAGTCCGTTGAGCACAAAAGCAACAGCAATTGTAAAAAGCTATCCGCAATATTTCAACAATAGAATTCAAAAGGTTTTGTTGAATGATGATGATCCATTTGCATTTAAAGGGTTGAAGTTTACAAAAACAGTTGATGAATCTAAAATGTTGAATTACCATAAAGGTCCTTGTGTAATTATTTCAGCAAGTGGGATGGCAGAAGCGGGTAGGGTAAAGCATCACATCAGCAACAACATCGAAAGCAGCCGAAATACAATTTTATTTTCTGGTTATTGTGAACCACATTCATTGGGTGGTCGATTAAAATTAAAACCCAAAGAGATCAATATTTTTGGGCAGCCTCATGAGGTAAATGCAGAAATTGCTGAAATGCGCAGCATGAGTGCCCACGGAGATTACGAAGATCTTTGTCAATTTCTTGCTTGCCAACAACCTAAACAAATAAAGAAATTGTTTTTGGTACACGGTGAATATCCGGTTCAATTGGATTTTCAAAAACGATTAATTCGAAAAGGATTTTTGGATGTGGAGATACCTAAGATGCATGAGGAGATTGGGTTGACGGTATGACGCGAAGACGCGAAGTTTTTTTGAAACACAAAGTCACGAAGACACAAAGGCACGAAGTTTTTTTGTTTCGCGCAAAGCTCGCAAAGGAGCAAGGACGCAAAGAAATAAGGAATAAGAAACTAAAAATAAGAAATAAGGAAATGTAGCTCGTGAAGATGAAATGCTTGCAGCATTTTTTCGACACGAAGTCACGAAGACACAAAGGCACGAAGTTTTTTTGTTTCGCGCAAAGCTCGCAAAGGAGTAAGGACGCAAAGAAATAAGGAATAAGAAACTAAAAATAAGGAATAAGGAAATGTAGCTCGTGAAGATGAA
>CALQKL020000219.1 GCA_943331145.2 Chitinophaga pinensis | reverse complement strand
CACCAACCGTATGTTTAACACAGCCTACATGTGCTTTAGCAACAGGTACGATTACGATAAGTGCACCTACAGGTACAGGATTTACATATAGCATCAATGGAAGTACATATACTAATACAACAGGTGTGTTCAGTGGAATAACGGCTGGGACGTATAGTGTAACTGCTAAGAATGCTGCAGGATGTGTTTCAAATGCAACAAGTGTAACGGTAAATACTCAGCCTGCTAAGCCAGCTGCACCAACAGTAAGTTTAACTCAGCCAACATGTGTTGTTACAACAGGAAAAATTACAATAAGTGCACCTACAGGTACAGGGTTTACATACAGCATCAATGGAAGTACTTACACTAATACAACTGGAGTATTTACAGGAGTAGCTGTTGGCACATATAGTGTAACTGCTAAGAATGCTGCAGGATGTGTTTCAAATGCTACTTCGGGAGTTTTAAGTGCAGCAACCAATTGTGCGACTACAGCTTCAGGGATTTACCACACTACAGTTGCGTGCTCAAATTTTAAAACAAATCCAAGTACATCATTAGTTGGAACCATGTGCTATGCAACATCTTCGAATAAGATTTCAAATGTTACGCCTGGTCAGTTCTTCTATTATTCAACAATTAAAGCACCTTGTGCAAGTTTCTGCATTGATATCAAACAAACAAAAACTTATTCTGGATTTGGACTTTTTGAAATTAACCAAGCCAACCAAATTATACTATGGGATCCTAATTGTACAAAAGTTGCAACAGGAGTTCAAGTTACAGTTGGTTTAGGTAGAGTTTGTATCACCAATGCTGTTGCAGGATCGAATTATGTTCTTTCTGTAAAATATGACACCAAAACAATAATAGGTGGTATTTACAATTGTGCACCCGCTCCAACAAGTGTTTACTCTTTTGAAAGTTCAATTAATGGGGTAGCTCTAGCAGGAAGTAAAGCGTCGGTTAATTTAGCGCCTGGTTGTGTGGCAACAATTCCATTGGCAAGAACTTCAACAAATTCAACAATGTCAACCGATAACTTGAATTTAGAGACTTCAATAAAAACGTATCCCAATCCATTTACCGATAAAGTTAATTTTGAAATCATTCCATCAGTATCCGGAAATGCTGTAATCGAGCTTTATGATATTATGGGAAGAAAATTAACCACGGTTTATACTGGTAAAGTTGTGAAGGGGATAATTAAGTTATTGCCTGTTTATATGAATAAAATCAAACAGCAGGTTGTAATTTATAAGGCAACTATAGGCAATCAAACCTTCTCGGGAAAATTATTGCCGGGGGATAAAGAATAATTAAATAATTCATAAAAAATAAAAGAGGCGTCAAATTTGATGCCTCTTTTATTTTGGACTAATGTATAATAAGAAATTTAAAATCAAGAGAAGTGGTTTATATATGTTGATGATGCAATGTTGCTTTCAATTTTTTCATCATCGATTATTTTGAAATTAATTTTCGATAAAATAATTATTAGTATGTTTTGCTAATTAATCATTAATATTATTATGATTTTTTAATCAATACGAAATTGAAATCATGAAAAATTCACGTAGATACAGCATTATTTTTTTGCTCCCTTTTATTTTAATTATAATCATAAACGAATCATTCAGATTGTCTGTTAAAGAACAATCATATCATAAATACGGATTTACAACAATAAATTCTTCAGATAAAATATCAGATAAGTGTACTTGGAATTGCCATAACAATACATCTTATTGCAAAGCACATCATGTGAAGTTTTTAAAAAATTCTTTTTCTAAAACGGATCAACTTTACTACGGTGAAATAAAATTATTGAGAAGCACTGGAAATTATGGGTTAGCAAATATTGCTATTTTGGTCATTTTTATCCCATTTCTAATTTTATATTTTTTTATAAAAGGGTTAAACATTCGTTATGAAATTCAAAAAATAAAAAAAAATGGATAAGCTAATTCAATGCGCATATTTTCTATATAATTATTGTACTGATTTCGTAATCAATTTGGCTAATCTTCTGCACTTATCATACTACGAGGTAAACTTTGTTTTCTTCTGTTTGCTTTATCCCATGTTATTGATGTCGTCTTTCGTTTTTTATTTTATCCAAAGAAAGCGATTGAAAAGATTAAGAATTTCTAATAAATTGGGTTAGTTTTTTTTGAATTTCATTGCCTAATCAATAGTATTTATTCAGGATGTTTTATGATTAAAATGAAGTCTAAGTCGTATTGCATTAAATCATAAAGTATAGATTCTGGCATTAAAACCATCTTAATTATTACTATTTACATTTCTTTTGTTAATTAACTGTGTATAAAATCTAATGTTTTAAAGCCGAGACAACTCAGAAACCACATTTAAATTTAGTTTTTATAGATTTAAGACATTACCTTTAAAAACTATAGAAATTGTTAAATTATTAATTCAAAAAAATGTTTTTCATTAGATAATTCAAATGGGAAATCCCATTTTTAAAAATTCAATAAATTCCAATTTCGTTATACTTAAAAAGTGGTTTTATAAATTAAATTAATTGGCTAATTGTGTTAAAAATATAATGGAAATTGTATTTTCTGATTTGAAAAAATCTGTTCTTACTTTCTTTTTATTATTGTTTGTTTCATATTACACTATAGCTCAATCGAGTGTAGTAGTAGGAGGGGGTGGCGCCATTACATGCCCCGCTGTCCCAACTGCAACTTGGACAACACCTCCACCTGGAATTAGTTTTTCAAATTGGACAAGAGGTTCGGGTGTTACATGTGTATCAGCCAATAATGCCATTAGTGGTAGTGGGTTTGGAGGCGCAACTGCTGCAGCTAGCCTTGCGGCAAATGCATATTACAATATTTCAATTAGTTCGGATGCTACGCACACTTTTACGCTGCAAAGTTTGCTTTGGCTTACAACAGTTAATAATGGTCCATGTAATTTTAGTCTTTATTATAGTTTAAACGGAGGCCCTATTACCGTTTTTGGTGCAACTGGTAATAACACAACTTCAAATACATTTAATGGTAATGTTAATGTTGGTACATCATCTACAATTGTTTTGTATTTAGTGCCTTATGGAACTAATAACAATACAAGAAATGTGCGTTTTGAAAATGGTTCTGTAATTACGATTTCTTCAGCATCCACATTGGCTCCAATAAATGACAATTGTAGTTCAGCACAAATAATAATTCCCAATGGACCTTGTTTAAGTGGTACAACAGTAAATGCGAATGACAGTTGGCTCAATTCCATAGGTTGTCAAAATGGGGGTAATAATTCTTTTCATCCAGATGTTTGGTATTCTTTTGTTGCCACAGCGACACAGGCGCAAATTGGAGTAACTACTTCTGGTACTTTTACTGGTAATGTTGAAATTATTTTAGCCAGCGGAACTTGCGGAGGTACTTTTACAATAATCGGAACTCAATGTTTAGCTTCCCCTGCGAATCCTACTTTTACAGGCCTTGTTGCTGGTAATACTTATTACTATTCTGTATCAAACGCGCTTAACGGAATTACTGGTCCATTTCAAACTTGTGTTACTGCTCCTCAGCCTCCAATAAATGACAATCCTTGTAATGCAATATCACTATCAGTAAACACATCGTGTATTTATTCGCAGTATACCACGGTTAATGCAACATCAACTTCAACATCAATAGTTTCAACACCATCATGTAGTTTATATTCAGGAGGGGATGTTTGGTTTCAGCTTACAATTCCAGCTAGTGGTTCAGTGCTAATAAATACAGAATCTGGCGTAATTACGGATGGAGCATTAGCTGTTTACACCGGTAATTGTAATGCACTTACAGAAATTGCTTGTGATGATGATGGAGGTACAGGCTTAATGCCAGTGATTTCATTAAATAATCAAACTCCAGGATCAACAATTTGGGTAAGATTTTGGGAATTTGGAAATGATAATAGTGGAACTTTTGGTATTTGCGCTTCGCAAATAAT
>CALQKL020000218.1 GCA_943331145.2 Chitinophaga pinensis | reverse complement strand
AGTCCTAAACTTTTTACCAATTCTATATTTCTTAAAGATTCTGTTGTAGAACCAGCAAGCGCCGTTGTTTCACCAACAATATTTTTTTGAATTGATTTTATTTTTTTGGAAAGCTTATTGGTGATTAAAGTAAGTACACCAATGCCAATAAGATACGCAACCGGAATTCGCCAGTTGATAAAAATTGCGGCATATACAAAAACGAAAACAATGCCAATGATAATACCAAAAAGGATATTAATAAAATTGATCATGAATTTTTCTACATCAGATCTTACTTTCGTTAAAATCGATAAAGTTTCGCCACTGCGTTGGTCTTCAAATTCTTGATAAGGCAATTTCATGGCATGTTGTAACCCATCCGTAAAAACTTTTGCGCCAAATTTTTGAATGATGAGGTTTAAAAAATAATCTTGAAAAGCTTTTGCAATTCTGCTCACCATCGCCACAGAAATCGAAAACAATAAAATATAAAAAACGCCCAATTGTAAATAGGGTTTTCCTTTTCTAGCAATATGATCATAACCCCAAAAGAAACTGTTGCTATCGAAATGGTTTGATTTATTTTGAAAATCTCCAGCAAGATTTACCAACTTGCCCAATAATATCGGATCGATTAAAGAGAAGCCAATGTTTATACTTGCTAGTAAAAGTGTAAGTGCGACTAGCCATTTTAATGGCTTTAAATAATGGAGTAAAATTTTCATTTGTATATATTTCTTTCGTAAAAACGAATCGATGTAATTAAGGGCGCAATTTCGGTTAAATTATTCGAAGTGATTTAATTGTTTTTATGATTGGTGTTATTTCTTGAAATTATTGCAAGAAATTAAATGTTGTTATATTGAACTCTAAATGGTAATGTTGGGGATATTGTTCTTCCTGTCAATATTTCTTGTCGCATTTCCCTCACCTTCAGTTTGAACGATCCGGAAATTCCGGATAGTTGAATTTTTATCCAATTCTCCAGTATTCAAAATAGTTTGAATATGCTCATTAATGGTACGAACATCTTTATCAAATAAATCTGCCATTTGACGTTGAGACAGCCAAATTGTATCTTGATTTAACTGAACCTGAACTTCAGTTTGTCCGTCGGGACTATTGTATATTTCAATTTTATTTTCCAAATTATTTATTTAAAGTTGTTTTTTAAAAGCGTTAATTATATTTCGAAATAAATTAGTTCATGATTTGTAATTTTAAGTCAGTATAATAAATGGTTGATTTTCCATTTTTTTACTTTTGAATTAATTAAAATCCTACCCACCCCAATTTTCCCTATCTAAACTTCTATACTGAATCGCCTCTGCCAAATGCTCTGTTTTTATTTGCTCCGAATTTGCCAAATCTGCAATCGTTTTACTGACTTTTAAAATCCTATCATAAGCGCGCGCCGATAAGTTTAACCGTTCCATTGCTTTTTTCAAAAGTTGTTTGGATGCTTCGTCAATTACACAAATTTCTTTTAGCATTTTGCTGCTCATTTGCGCATTGGCATATACATCAGTATTTTTCTCGTAACGTTTTGCTTGTATTGTTCTTGCAGATATTACACGCTCGCGAATGGATTCGCTTTTTTCATATCGTTCTGTTGTGGTGGATAATTCTTCATAAGCTACGGGTGTTACTTCCACATGAAGGTCAATTCTATCCAATAATGGACCAGATACTTTATTCAAATATTTTTGCACCATGCCTGGCGGACAAGAGCATGCTTTTTCGGGATGATTGAAATATCCACAAGGGCATGGATTCATGCTTGCAATCAACATGAAATTCGCTGGAAAATCTAATGCTATTTTTGCACGCGATATGGTTACCCTTCTCTCTTCCATTGGCTGACGCATCACTTCAAGTACGGTTCGTTTAAATTCGGGAAGCTCATCCAAAAACAAAACCCCATGATGTGCCAATGATATTTCTCCTGGTTGAGGATTTCCGCCACCACCTACTAAGGCAACATCTGATATCGTATGATGTGGACTTCTAAATGGTCTTCGACTGATTATGGTAGAATGTTCAGGTAATTTGCCCGCAACACTGTGAATTTTTGTCGTTTCTAATGCTTCTTCTAAAGTTAAAGGCGGTAAGATGGTTGGCAATCTTTTCGCCAACATGGTTTTCCCTGCGCCGGGCGGACCAATCAAAATTGCATTATGACCACCAGCTGCAGCAATTTCCAAAGCGCGTTTAATATTCATCTGACCTTTTACATCTGCAAAATCAATTTCGTAATTGGTTTGTGCCTTTGAAAAAACTTCAGCGATATTTACCTGAGTGGGTTCTATGTGTTTTGTTTCATTTAAAAACTCAACCACATCTTTCATAGAACTAACCCCAATTACTTTTAAATCATCCACCATTGCGGCTTCATTGGCATTGGATAAGGGTAAAATCAATCCATCAAACTGTTCTTTTTTTGTTTGGATGGCAATGGGAAGTGCACCCTTAATGGGCTTTACGGCTCCGTCTAAACTAAGCTCACCCATTATAACATAACGGCTCATTTTTTCTGGATCTAGAATTTGTTCGGTTGCAGCCAAAGTGCCAATGGCAATGGGTAAGTCAAAAGCAGTACCCGATTTTTTAATGTCGGCAGGTGCTAAATTTACCAGCAGTTTAGTGCGTGGCATATAAAACTGATTGCTTTTAATCGCACTTTCTACCCGATGCAAACTTTCTTTAATCGCATTGTCGGGCAACCCAACGATGTAATAATTTTTTCCCTGATTGTTTACATCTATTTCTACTGAAATTGTTTTGGCTTCTACGCCATAAACCGCCATTCCAAATGTTTTTACTAGCATGCCCAAATTTGAAACATTTCACTTCAAAAAGAAAAGTAAAAACATCGAATTTTAAAAAGAAAAAAACAAGAAATATATGTAGGAAAAAAGGTGTTGTAAAAAAGAAATTATTTATTGCTTAAATCTTCAAGCATTTGAATTACGCCTTCTTTTTTTAGAATTAAATAACCAAGACGATCATTGCTAACCCCTTCTTTTAATGCATAACTAAATTGAAATTGATCCTCTATAAAAGAAGTTTCAAAATAATTGAATTTTATGGCATTCTGTGTTTTTAGTGACTCACTGATTTCATATAAATGTGTGGACAAAATACATAATACATTTGGAATTTTTACGAGGCCTTCAATGACTATGGTACTGCATTTCATCGCGTCTTCTACATTGGTACCTTTAAAAAGTTCGTCTATCAAAATCAACCATTTTCTGCCATCATTAATTTTATGAATGGTCGATTTTATTCGTTGTACTTCGTTGTAAAAATAACTTTCTCCTTTTGAGAGATCGTCCATGATGTTGATGTTGCTGAGCATTCCATCGAAAAAAGACAATTCCATGTTTTGAGCTGGAACAGCCATTCCCGTATGGGCTAAAAAAACGGCAGAGCCAACAGATTTAATGAAGGTGCTTTTCCCAGCCATGTTGGCGCCGGTTAAAAATAAAAAATGCTTTTGCTGGTCTAGATTAAAATCATAAGGTGTTGGATTGTTTAATATCAAATGATACAATCCATTTGCATTAAAAAATGGTCGCTCAGTTTCTACAAAAACGGGGAAAGCTAATTGAAGCTCACTAACAGATTTTGCCATTCCAAACCATGCATCAATTTTTGCATGAATCTTTAGCAAATCCGACATGCTTGATTTAAATTGATTGCGAAAAAAATATCCAAGCTGAATGATTTGTTGAACATTCAGCTGATTAGCGTTTTCGAATTTATCAATAATTTCTAAGGATTTTTTTTTGATTAATTTTTCAATATCAGCTAAAACATTTTTAAGTATTAATGGCGTTTCCGAATTGGAAAGTAAATGCACAATCGACTTTAATCCTTTTATAAAATCAAAGCAATGATTTACCGAAAACTTCAATAAGGAATAATCTGATTTTTGTAAAATAGAAAATAGTTTCGCATGAAAAAATGAAACCCTTTCTGGTATGGCATTTAAATTTGAATCGTAAAATCGCT
>CALQKL020000217.1 GCA_943331145.2 Chitinophaga pinensis | reverse complement strand
GCAAGATAGGTTATCTTCAATTTAGGGAGTTAATTAACAATTAGATTTCCTTTAATTTAACAAATCAAATGCAATACGAAAACCAATATTTTGTGGATTCTGCCATGGCTGTTTGGAATTATTCCCTTTTTAATGATGAGGTCATCAAAAAGTTTCAGTTGGGTGAATTGCAAAATGGATATGCATATTTTGGTAGCAAATCAATTTCCGTTTTAAATAAATCGGGCTATTATTTTGCCGTATGGGCACCTAATGCAAAACAAGTTTCTGTAGTTGGAGATTTCAATAATTGGGATGGCTCAAAACACCCATTGGTAGCAAGGTTAGATCATTCGGGAATTTGGGAAGGGTTTATTCCGGATATTGAATCTGGTGCTTTATATAAATATCACATCACCAGCATTCAAGGCCTTACCCAATTAAAAGCGGATCCTTATGCTTTTTATGCTGAAAAGCGACCATTAACCGCTTCCAAAACCTGGTCATTTGATTATAAATGGGAAGATGAAAACTGGATGAAAGTTCGAAAAAAACACAATGCTTTAAATGCACCTTGGAATGTGTATGAAATGCATTTAGGCAGTTGGATGCGTCCTGTAAAATCAGACGAAGAAAGTTTTAATAGTTATCATCAAATTGCTGAATTGTTGGTTCCATACATTAAGAAAATGGGATTCACACATGTAGAGTTTATGCCTGTAATGGAATTTCCGTACGATAAAAGTTGGGGTTACCAATGCACTGGATATTTTGCGGCTACTTCACGATTTGGTGAACCCGAAGGTTTGATGCATTTAATAGACGCTTTACATCAGGCAGAAATTGGTGTTATTTTAGATTGGGTGCCATCACACTTTCCAGGAGATGCACATGGATTGTATATGTTTGATGGTGCACATACCTATGAATATGCAGATATGCAAAAGGGATTTCATCCCGACTGGAACAGTTATATTTTTAATTATAAAAGGGGAGAAGTACGTTCCTTTTTAATCAGCAGTGCTCATTTTTGGTTGAATTATTATCATGCGGATGGATTAAGGGTAGATGCGGTGAATTCTATCATACGGCTCGATTTTTCTCGAAAAGCAGGTGAGTGGCAACCGAATGAATATGGGGGAAACGAAAATATAGAGGCCATTCATTTTTTAAAGAAACTAAACGAAATCATTTATACCGAATTTCCAGATGTACAAACTATTGCGGAGGAAGCTTCTGATTGGCCAGGAATTACCTTGCCACTTTCGGAGGGTGGTTTTGGTTTTGGCATGAAGTGGATGATGGGTTGGATGCACGATACGTTTAGATATTTCAAAACCAATCCTGATAATCGGTCTGATCTACAAAATACATTCACCTTTAGCATGATGTATTTTTATGACGAAAAATTTATGATGCCTTTGAGTCATGATGAAATTGTGCATGGCAAAAGTCCGATGATTTATAAGATGCCAGGCATCGAGCATGAGAAATTTGCCAACCTTAGAATGTTGTATGCGTATATGTACACACATCCAGGAGCAAAGCTCATGTTCATGGGAAATGAATTTGCACAAACATCTGAATGGCAAGAGTTTACCGAGTTAGATTGGAATTTAGCAGAATATGTATCTCATCAAAAAATTCAGGTGTTTGTGCGTGATTTGTGTTTGTTGTACAAAAATGAACCATCCTTATACGAAAATCAATTTTCACCCGATGGGTTTGAATGGTTAGAAACCAACAAGCATCATGATGGGGTTTTGGCGTTTAAAAGAAAAGGGAAAAAAACGAAAGATGATTTGTTTGTGGTGATTAATACCTCTAATAGAAATTACTCCAATTGGTCATTTAAACTACAAGGTAAAAAAGGATGGAAAGAAATCTTAAATAGCAATTCGTTGGCTTATTGGGGAACGGGGTTGCATCACAATGAAAATCTTGAGTGCAAAAAGTTAAGCCAAAATGTAGAAGGCTGCGAAATAAAAATCGAAATCCCAGCGTTAAGTGTGTTGATATTTAAATAAAAAGTAAAAACGTGGTTTATTCCGCTTTTTGAGTTTTGACTTTTCAATTTTTAAACTTAATACCTATGAAAAATTCCCTAACCCTAACTGAAATGTGTTTAAACAATTGCGTGTATAATCAAATTGATGATGTGTTTGTGATTCAATTTGAAAAAGAAATTATTGAATCGGTGGTTAAAGAGAAATTGGAAAATGGAGCTTAAGAATAATGTGATCTTACAATTTTGTCAATTTGAAAATTTTTCAATATCAGTATAATTGATTTTTGAGCTGAACTAATTTCGATGATATTTTGTTATTATTGCTTGTACTGAAGTAATTGTTCCATTTTCAAAACCGACAGTTAAATCTTTAATCTGTCCATTATCTTTTACTCTGTTAACGAAAACTGCAACAGCCCCAACGCCATAGGGCAACATTTCTATGTAATCGGGTTTCCCTAAATACAAATTCAACTTTTTCTTACTTCCGTCAATCAGGGTCAACTGTGCTTCTCTTAGTGTAACATAATTATCAACTTGTTCATAATTCTCATCGATATTAACATCTTTTTTATTTAATAAGTTATCGATACTAGTTGTTGATTTTGATGCAATGTAATTATAACAGTCTGGCTCTCCAGTTTCAGGATTATTTACACAAAGTCCATCACTTCTTAATTCATAACAATTAGAACAATCGCCTGAAATTATTTTGCCATTTTTAAAAACTGCAGTTTCAATTAGAGGTTCATTATCTGCATATATATACGTTATCCTTATATTATTACCTTCGAATTCAAGCTTGTATGAAGAAGTTTGGTTTGCATAATTGCCAAATTTTTGTTCGAAGTAAACTGTTTTTTTTTCTTGAGTTGCTCCAGGATTTTTTTTAGAAACACTATTAACTTTCCCTGTTGTAATTAAGTTATCAATTTTATTTACTTCTTCTTCTTGTTTGATATTGCCCGAGCATGCATTTAATAAAAATGTTAGTAGTAATAAGATGTTGATTTTTGCCATTGATTAAATTGTGAATACAACATAACAATCAATAATATGCTGTAATGATTAAAATTTGCTTAAGAAGCAATTTGAAATTCAAAAGTATAAAAAGTATTTGTTAGTGTTCCTGTTTAAAATAACCTACAAATCAACCGTCTTCAATTCTTTAGGATTTTTGATTTCAATTATCATTTCTTTTCCGTTGCGAATTACTTTTACATTGTAAGCTTTTTTCTCTTCTACTTCTCTTAATTGAAAACGTGCATCATCGGTATTTTTTATCTTTTCGCCTGCGATTTCAGAGATAATGTCGTCTTTTAATAATCCAGATTTTTCACCTAATCCATTTTTTGAAATTTCAATTACTTTAACCCCATTTTCATCTTCTGTATCCTGAATTTTAATGCCTAATTTTTGCTTACTGGGAAACAATTTATAGCTCAAATCTTCTAGGTTCAATCCATCGGCTAAACCTGAAATGTCAATTGTGCCATTTGTGATTTCTGGCATTTTAAACATCTCAATATTATTTTCTGTTTTACCCCCATTCTTCTCGATAATAATTTTTCTTTCGATTCTTTTTTTGAATTGTAAAGTACATGTGGTTGATTTTTTTTTGCCATTTCTTAAATAGCCTATCTGGATCAAATCAAATGGTTTATGCGACTGAATTTTTTCAGTCAGTGATTTATGCCCATCAATTTTTTCATTATCAATTGATATGATGATGTCGCCAAATTGTAATCCTGCTTTTTCAGCAGCGCTTTCTTTTACTACTTCTGATATTTTTGCACCATTTAAATCTGTTTCTGTTACTACACCTAAAAACGCAATGCTATCAATGGTTTCTTCAACCTTTTTGTTTTCTTGCTTTATTTTTTTATCATTTATTTTCCCATTAATGATGATCATTCTTTTATTGCCATCAATATTAAAATGATCTTCTTGCAAATCCTCTAAAGGTTTTCCATTTACAATTACTTTATCTCCATTGACTTCAACTTTCATTTCCATTCGTTCTCCATCATCT
>CALQKL020000216.1 GCA_943331145.2 Chitinophaga pinensis | reverse complement strand
TTACTCGCCTTTTATTTTACTTATTTTTTAAGTCTTGTTTATTTATTTCTCTCTCTAGAAAAATAACCCGTTTTTGATTGGGAGTGCAAATGTAGAGGTTTTTTGTATTCAAAAAACAAAAAGATAATTTTTATTTTTTGAAATGCTTTTCCATTTTGCTAAAGAACATTTCGCTTTTTAAAAGCGGGTTGCAAATATAGAATTATATCTTTTTAAAACAAATTAATTTAAAAAATAAACTTGATTTTTTACAACAAACCAGCACAATGTCCTTACTCTTTTTTGTATCGAATGTCTTAGAACTTTTTGCTCGTTTTAAAAGCGGGATGCAAATATAGTAGCATATTGTTAGTAAGCAAAATTATTTTGAAAATAAAATGCTTTTATTTTTTATAAAAATTATTTAATTCAATAAGAATCAATACAGTTATGGGTTTCATACTTTACTGTTTTTTAATAAAAAAGCAAAATAAATTGGTATAGTGTCTAATAATTTACACTAACTAGTATTAACCCACGCGCAGGAGTAGAAAAATCAACCTGACTTACATCGCCAGATTCAATTATTTTTTTAAATGCCGCTATACTTGTTTTTTCTGTTCCAACTTTCAACATCGTGCCCACTAAGCCCCTAACCATGCCCCTTAAAAACCGACTTCCACATACATGATACTGTATTTCGTTATCGGTTTGGAGCCAAAAGCTTTCAAATATTGTACAATTGAAATTTAAAACTTGGGTATTTTTTTTTGAAAAAGCTTCGAAATAACTCGAACCCTTTATGATTTCTGAAGCTTCTGACAATTTATCCATGTTTAAAGGATAAGGAAAATAGTACCCTCTGTCCATCAAGAATGGATCCTTATGCTGATAAATTGTATATAAATACCGCCTGCTTTTTGCATCAAACCTGGAATGCGCACCTGCTTGTTTCAACTGAATTCCTTTTATAACAACATCAGAACTGATAATGGCATTTAAATGATATACTGATTTTTCAATACTTTCTTTTGGAATTTCACTTTCATCAAAATGGAAAAAATTTTGCAATGCGTGCACACCTGCATCTGTTCGAGATGAACCGGTTAAATCAATTTCTTTTCTAAAATAAATTCTAAGCGCTTGTTCTATTTCAGATTGTATGGTATGTGCATTTTTTTGCTTTTGAAATCCAGCAAAATTGGTTCCCTTGTATGAAACCTCAATAAAATAACGAGACATTTTGACTGGGGTTTTATTCAAACAAGTGATTAAATTGAATTAAGCTATTTTCTTCTGTAAGCAAAGTTGATAGCGTCTTGAAGTTTTGTTTATCTAACACATATTTATATGCGTTTATTAAAAATGTCAATCTGTTTTTTTCTTTTAGAAATAACACCGATAAATTTTTTACCATGGCTGTTGTATACGCTAATGATTGAAACCCTTTTCCGGAAATTTCAATCATAGTTTCTTCATTTTCTTCTAAAATCATTTGCTTTCTTAATCGTAAAAAATCTTTTTCTGTTGCTTCACTTATGGAAAGAGGCTTTTCTGCAACTTCTTTTTGCAAGTTTTCAACTGTTGAGATTTGTTGGCTTGAGATTTTATCATTTTTAATTTGCTTTGAAAATGGTATAAAAATCGAAATAGTATCGTTTTTACCCTCATCGCTAATAATATATTTAATTAGATTACCTGTACTATCGATATAAGTAAAATCTTTTTGAATTCGCTGTCTCACCTTTTTCTTTTCTGATTTTTTCACGGGTTCTTTTTCAGTTTGAGCAATGTCTGCAATAACTAAAATTGAATCCACATTGTCTACAACTTTTATTTTTGTATTCAATTTTGAATTTGAACTGTCCTTTGTTTGAATAATTTTTCTGGTTTGCTTAATCTTTGGGTTGTTGCTAACTTCAGCCAAAATATTCGAAAACTCATCATTGTTGTTTTCTATCAAATCCTGTTGTTGATCTTTTTTGTTTTTAAAAACTATTTGCTTTGAAAAATCATCATACAATTCCCAATTTAAAGAATCTACCTTTTTTAATAGAAGTGATAAATCCTTGTCTTGAAGTTCAATATCATAATTCATTGCATTCCACTTGTTCATTGGAAACCCAATAATTAAAGACTGCTTTCCGGTTTGTAATTTCGGTATAATTAAAAAGCCTATTTCTGATGAACTGAAAACTTTATTGTTTAATCGCACATAAAAAGCCTGGCTATTATCAGATTGAATGTATATAAAATGAGGTGTTTGCGCGGATATGTTTGTTAAAAAAATAAACTGCAAAAAAAACAAACAGATTTTTTTTATTGAATTTACACGCATCATTTTTCAAAGCTACTTAATTGTAAATAAATTTCAATTGATTAACCCAGAATTTCCATCTGAAATATATTACAAGAAAAAAATGTTGCAAATACAATCGTTTGCTTGATTTTTTGTGCTTATTATATTTAAATATGTTTTCGACCCAAAAACCTGCTCAAACACTCGTCTTCATTGCCTTTTTTACGTTCATCACGATTCCAACTGTAAATTCCGGGTTTAAAACATTCATTTTAAAATAAATGCAAGTAATTTTGCCCAAAAATATAATCACATGCGTAATCCATTTATTTTACTGTTATTATTAATTACAACTGAAACCACATTTGCACAATTTCAAAATGAATCAAAAGACACCAGTTGGAAGAAAATATACAGAAGTAGCGAAACAAAAATCAATAGTGTAGTACATACAAAACTAGAAGTGAAATTCAATTTCGACAGCGCTACCATGAATGGAATGGAGTGGCTTACATTACAACCTACATTTTATGCTACAGACTCTGTAAGGCTTGATGCTAAAGGAATGACGATTAAAGAGGTTTCATTATTTAATGCAGGCTTAAAAACCAAATTGAAGTATGATTATGATGGGAAGCAATTGAACATCAAACTAAATAAAACTTACAAGGGTGGCGAAAAGTACACTTTGTATTTTGAGTATATCAGCAGACCTAATGAATTGGAATCTGAAGGAAGTGCCGCAATTACAGATGCAAAAGGACTTTATTTCATCAATCCAACAGGATCAGACAAAAACAAGCCAACCCAAATTTGGACTCAAGGTGAAACTGAATCCAACAGTGCATGGATGATTACGATTGATAAACCCAATCAGAAATCTACTCAAGAAATTACCATGACAGTACCCAATAAATACGTTACCCTTAGTAATGGTTTATTAATCAGTCAAAAGAAAAATACGGATGGAAGTAGATCGGATTATTGGAAAATGGATTTACCACATGCGCCATATTTATTTTTTATGGGTGTAGGTGATTTTGCCATTGTAAAAGACAGTTATAAAGGAAAAGAAGTGAGTTACTATGTTGAAAAAAAGCAGCAGCCTTATGCTCGTGGTGTTTTTGGGAATACTCCAGAAATGATGGATTTCTTTTCAAAAAAATTAAATGTTGAATACCCTTGGCCTAAATATGCACAAATTGTCGGAAGAGATTTTGTGAGTGGTGCCATGGAAAACACCTCTGCTACATTGCATCAGGAAAGTGCTTATCAAAATTCACGTGAATTAACAGAAGGTAATGATTGGGAAGAAACAATAGCCCATGAATTATTTCACCATTGGTTTGGCGATTTAGTAACGGCTGAAAGCTGGAGTAACCTAACCGTTAATGAAAGCTTTGCCAATTACAGCGAATACCTTTGGGATGAATATAAATATGGTAAAGATTTTGCTGATGCGCATAATTTCGAAGATATGCAAGGGTATATGATGAGTGGATCAGAGAAAAAAGATTTGGCAAGATTTCATTATGCAAGCAGAGAAGATATGTTTGATGCCGTTAGTTATAACAAAGGTGGACGCATTTTACACATGTTGAGAAACTTTGTAGGGGACGATGCATTCTTCAAATCATTAAACAACTATTTAACGACAAATAAATTCAAAACAGGAGAAGCGCATCAATTGCGTTTGGCATTTGAAGAAGTAACTGGTAGAGATTTAAATTGGTTTTGGAATCAATGGTACTATGG
>CALQKL020000215.1 GCA_943331145.2 Chitinophaga pinensis | reverse complement strand
GCACCAACTACAGTAACTGTTGTACCGCTGATAGTTGCAACATTGGTATTACTACTTGTAAAAGTGAACGAACCAGTGCTATTACTTGTTGGAGCTGTTAAAGTAAATGCAGCTGCACCTACTGTTTTAGCTGGAACAGTAAATGAACCAAAAGTTGGAACTGGATTCGCTCTCCACATGTAAATATTATCCATGTAAACCGTTCCACCTTCTGCAACAAAAATCATTTGAGCCAAATGACCTCTTGTTACCAAAGCAGTAAAATCAGAAAAGTTAATGTCATAACTTACCCAAGTAGATTGAGCAGGTGTATATCCTATTTCGTGCTCAACATCATCACCGCCACCATAAAAACCATTTGGTCCAAAATCAACTAGTTTGATTTTGAACACATTTGCATTTGGCGTCCAAATGTCAATATGGAATTTCTCCATATTAGTCGCATTTATCATACTAGATGTAAATTCTACTCCAGCAAATGCCATGTCTTTATATAACTTAGTTGTATTTCCAGCAATTGAAACATCTTCTGGTTCTACTGTATTATCCCATCCAGTAGACCAAGTGTCAACAGTTACATTAGTATATGCATTACTAAATAGAGATATAACATTAGAAGCTGTTCTTGTAGGAGGTGTAGGTGCAGCAGTTGCTGGTGGAGGTGAAGTTACCACCAAAGAAGCTGAAATTGTACCAGAACCATAATCACCAGCAGCTGCTTGAGTAGCCGTAATATTTGTAGTTCCAACACCTACTAAAGTAATTGTACTACCACTTACAGTTGCTACAGATGTATTTGAGCTTGTATATGAAAAAGAACCTGAACTATTACTAGTAGGTGCTGTTATTGTAAACGCCGCATCGCCTAATACTTTTGCCGGAATGGAAAAGTTTGATAAAGTTGGCGTGTTTGATGCCTTCCAAAAATAAATATTATCTAAATAAACGTTACTTGATCCAAATGGTGTACCAACCAATTTAATTTGGCCAACATTGGCTAAATTAACATTGGTATAGTTTGATAAAGCAATATCAAAACTATTCCAACCATCTGAAGTTGGGTTAACAGTAAATCCCTGTTCTCCAATACCTTCATTAATTAATACCACTTCAAAAGCTGTACAATTGCTTGTCCAGATGTCTAAGTGTAAATTTTGCATGTTGGCAACATTTATTGCGCCAAAAACGTCTACCCCTTGGTAATTTAAACTTGAGTAATTTTTTACATCATTACCATCGATGGTGACATCGGAAACCACTGTTGATTGTCCCCAACCTGGGTTCCAATTGGTTCCTTCGTAATCAGTATATGCCCCGCTGAATAGCGACAACACATCTGACGAATTCCTCGTTGGAGGAGTCGTTGGCGCAGTCGTTGGTTGCGCAAACGCCTTAATTAACATCATGGTAAACATGAGCATTAAGTAGATTTGTTTTTTCATTTTTTGTTTTTTTAATGAATAAATAAAAGTTTTGGCAAGTTTTCAGTAATTTGAGGCGGGATTATTTGATAATATTTAACGCTATAAAAATATGTTCAACTACAACAATAAAAATTTTATTACCCACATCAATACTACATCTAATACTTTTTATAAGTTATTTTATACTTATTTTCACTACATCAATACTACATCAAAAAAAAATGTGGACTTTCATCATTTAAAATTTATAAAAAGAATAAACAAAATTTTGGCCTGTATTCTCCTGCCAATTTCTGTTTTTAGTCAAAATACAATCGGCTTACCTGATGTGATAAATTACAACAAGAAAACATACAATGGAGGCTTACAAAACTGGGATGTAAAGCAAGGTCCCAATGGAATAATCTATTTTGCAAACAATGAAGGACTATTAAGTTTCGATGGAAAATATTGGAAGGTAAACCCATTACCCAATAAAACTATCGTTAGATCGGTTGAATTTGGAAACGACAATAAAATTTATGTAGGTGGACAAGATGAAATTGGATATTTTGAACCTAATAATAGCGGCAACTTAATTTATCATTCTTTAGTACCGTTAATCCCTCAAAAAGATCGACTTTTTGGCGATGCTTGGGACATCATTTTCAAAAATGGGGACGTTTTCTTTAGGGGGATAAGTCAAATCATCAAAATAACCAACAATTCTTCCATTATATATAAAGCACATTCGGAATGGTCTTTTATGGGTTTATGCAATGGAAATATGTATGCACAAGATGCAAAATATGGTTTAATGCAATACAAAGACAATGCATGGATGCCCGTTGAAAGCCAAAATTCCCTACCAAACAACGACCCCATTTCTTCCATTTTCGTAATGCAAAAAAGCAAAATTTGGATTACTACAATTAAAAATGGATTTTTTTACCTTAATAACAATACAATAACCCCATTACACTCAACCAGCTTAGATGCGATTGTAAACAAACGGATTTTTTGTGCCATTCCCATTACCGATGACTGGATGGCATTAGGCACAAATAACGATGGTGTTTATATTGTAAATACAAATGGAGAACTCATCCAAAAGTTTGCAAAAAATGAAGGATTGCAAAATAACAACGTCCTCAGTATCTCATTAGACAAAGAAAAAAACATATGGCTTGGGCTAAACAATGGCGTTGATTTTATTAATTATGATAGCCCAATTAAACAACTCAACCCCAATAACCAAAAAGGTTCGGGTTATACTGCAGCCATTTATAAAAACAATTTATATATAGGCACCTCAAACGGACTATATTATGCCCCACTTCAAACGGTGAAAGATTTGAGCTTCAGCAAGGGTGAATTTAATTTTGTAAACAACACCGCTGGAGAAAACTGGACACTTTCTGAAATCAATAACAAACTGTTGCTTGGACATCACGAAGGCGCTTTTGAAGTGAATGAAGGAAATATTGTTCCATTTTCAAATGATCATGGATTTTGGAATTTCACTCCTGTTACCAATGTATTCCCTACCCCACATTGTATTGCTGGAAATTACTATGGCATCCGATTTTTTGATTATGCCAATGGCCATTTTACCGAAGGGGAGAAAATACCAGATTTTATTGAATCATCCAGATATGTTGTCATTGATAAATTTGATAACTATTGGATATCTCATCCTTATCATGGCGTTTTTAAAATCCAACCAAACAATAACGGCAAATATATAGTTAAAGAATACACGGAGAAAAATGGACTTCCTTCATTATTAGACAATCAGGTGTATAAAATAAAAAATGAGCTTTTAATTGCCACACAAAAAGGGATTTACAAATACAATCCTCAAAAAGATATTTTTGAAGCGGATGAATTTTATAAAAACATTTTAGGCAACCAAAGTATGCGATATTTAAAAGAAGACAATGAAGGAAATGTGTGGTTTATCCATGAAAAGCAGCTTGGTGTGATTGATTTTACTGCTACAAAGCCATCAATCATTTACCTGCCCGAATTAAACAACAAAATGCTGAGCGGATTTGAATTTATTTATCCTGTAAACAAAAACAATATTTTTCTTGGGGGCGAAATTGGATTCTTTCATATTAATTACGAAAAATACAAACAAAGAAAAACAGCTTTACAAGTAAAATTAAGTGCGGTTAAAATTTTCAATTCGAAAGACAGTTTACTTTTTGGAGGAAATTATGCTGGAAAAACGTTCAATGAGGCACAACAAAAAGCGGATATACCCAACATTAATTACAAATGGAACAGCATACATTTTGAATATTCTACATCGATTTTTGGTCAGGAATTCAATTTGGAATATGCTTATAAATTAAAAGGTCAGGATAAAGATTGGTCGGGATGGACAAGTAAATCGGAAAAAGATTACACCAATTTATCTCCTGGAAATTATACGTTTGAACTTAAGGCCAGAAACAATTTGGGAAATGAATCTCAAATAATCTCCTATCAATTTGTAATTGTAGCCCCTTGGTACCGAAATTATTTTGCGTATTTTTTATACGTTATTTTAATTGTCTGGGGATTGAGTTATATGTATGCTAGACAGCGAAAAAAGTTAACCATTCAAAAACAAAAGCATGATGAGGAACAAAAAAGACTAAGCTATTTGCATCAATT
>CALQKL020000214.1 GCA_943331145.2 Chitinophaga pinensis | reverse complement strand
TTCACCAATAATTCTACAGAAGCATTTTTATATCAATGGAATTTTGGAGATAACTCAGCGTTGTCATCAGAACAAAATCCAGTGCATACTTACAAAGCAGGTGGAACTTTTAATGTAACCTTGACTACTGTTGGTACTTATGGTAATAGTTCAATAACAAAATTTGTTGGCGTTTCTGATGCTTGTCAAAATGAGTTATTTAATACATTAACCAGTTGCAATTTTGCAGAGTGGACTTGGAGTACAGACAATGATGCCATCAAAGTTTTTTACGCAGATGGAATCAGTTTGTTTTCAACTGATGCGGCTGTAGAATGTCAAGCTGATGATATTTTTAAATTTAGTGCAAATGGAACTTTTGGTTACGAATCAAATGGACAAACCTATAATCAAACCACACTAAATTGTGATGTGCCTAAAAACAATGCAACTGAATTTAAGTTGGTGGTAACACCTGGACAAGCACCTCAAATCATTTTGGATTCATTAGAATCTGGTTTGAGTAAACCTTTTATTGGTACCACAAATCAAGTTGATAACAATAAATATGAAGTAAGAAGCTATAGCCCAACAACTTTAGTATTAAGGGCAACTTTGAGCAACAGCGGTGGCAAATTGATTGAGATAAAATTGAAGAAAAGACAAGATTTAACGATAGCAGACATCAAAGATTTATTAACAGGAGGAAGCAGCAGAAGTTGGAAGTTAGATGCAACAACAGGCGCTAATGCAATCGTAGTAGGTACCGAAGGAAATCCTGCAGAATATTATGGTGGCGGTCCATTGGAGCCGAATTGTCAAGTAGACGATGTGTTTACTTTCTCAAGTACAAATACTTTAAATTATAACGCAAACGGTTCAACGTTTAATGGTGGTAACATTGCACCGAATTATAACTGTGGTGCAGATAGATCATTCAATGCTTCATTTGTTTTTGGCCCTGTAGTTGGCGGTGCCACTGGTTTAGCTTCTATACAGTTGCCTCAAGCACCTCCAGCAAATTTCATTGGTACAACCGATGTGCCTTCAGAGAATTTGTATAGAATTATTGAAATAACACCAACACGTATGGTGTTGAGAGCAGGTAATGGTTCTGGAACTGTATTTCAATTCAAATTTGTAAGACAATAATTATTTAGTTAAAATATAAAAAGTAAAAAAAATGAAAAATATATTAAAGATTATTACGCTTGTTTGTTTGGTTTACGGTTTTCAATCGTGTACTGATCAAAAAAATATTCCTGTGGTAGCACCAGTTCCGCCGGTTTCAGACCAAGGTTGGACATTTGAATCGACTACAATGTGGGAAGATGATTTTACCAATAATGGCGTTCCTGATCCTTCAAAATGGTCGTATGATGTAGGCGGAAGTGGATGGGGAAATAATGAACTTCAATATTATACAAGCGGAAATAATGTTGGAATTGTAAATGGCAATTTAGTTATCCAAGCAAAGAAAGAAAATATGGAAGGTCGTCAATACACATCTACCCGTATGATTAGCAGAGGAAAAGGCGATTGGTTGTATGGACGTTTTGTAGTTAGGGCTAAATTACCAAGAGGAAGAGGTACATGGCCTGCTATTTGGATGTTGCCAAGTGATAATGGTTATGGTACATGGCCTGCTTCTGGTGAAATGGATATTATGGAGCATGTTGGCTATGATCAAAATAATGTGCATTGCTCATTGCATTGCTCAGCGTTTAATGGACAAAGAGGAAACCCAAAAACAAGTGGGAAAATCATTCCCAATTCAACAACTGAGTTTCATGATTATAGAATTGATTGGACGCCATATTCTATTAAAGGATTTGTAGATGATGAACAATATTTTGAGTACATCAATGAAAATACAGGTTTTACTACATGGCCGTTTAATAGAAAATTTTATATGATTTTAAATTTAGCCATTGGCGGAAATTGGGGAGGCGCTCAAGGAATTGATGACAATATATTCCCTGCAACAATGGAAGTGGATTATGTAAAAGCGTATAAACTCGTAGAATAAACAATTCATTTTATTTAAAAGCATCAAAAAAGCAGTTCAAGGAATTCATAAAAACAAAAACATGAAAAAAATATACACATTACTTACCGCATTATTGATTTGCGCAGTTTCTTTTTCGCAAATTGTATTGCCATTAGATTTTGAATCTACTACCGTAACCTATGCGTTTACTGATTTTGCAGGAGGTAACGTATCTGTTATTGCAAATACGCAGTCTGGTGGAATTAACACCAGTACAAAAGTGGCAAAGTTCATCAAGTTTCCAGGTCAAACTTATGGCGGTAGTTTTATTTCGCTTACTTCTCCAATCGACTTTACAGTTAACAAAATCTTTAAAGTAAAAGTATTCTCTCCAAGAGTAGGGGCGAAATTGTTATTAAAAGTTGAAAATGCAAATAATGCAGGAATCTTTTTTGAAAGAGAAGCCATTTCTACTGTAGCGAATGCATGGGAAGATTTGACTTTTAATTTTAGTACAATTAGTACAACCAACCAATACCAAAAAATGATTTTCATTTTTGATAATGGTACTAACGGTGATGGATCTGCTAATTTTACTTTTTTGTTTGATGATGTAAGATTAACTACTGGAGGTGGTGGCCCTACTTTAACACAAATGAATCTACCTGTAACATTTGATGAGACTACAGTAGACTACGGATTAATTGGATTTGGTGGAGCAGAGCAATCAACCATTGTAACAGATCCAACATTATCTACAAACAAAGTTGCTAAAGTAATTAAAACGGCTGCTGCAGAATTATGGGCTGGAACTACTGTTACAGCTGCTGCTGAATTAGGCTTTTCAAGTCGCATACCATTTACTGTTACCAATACAAAAATGAATGTTCGCGTATGGTCTCCAGTAGCAGGTATTCCAGTTCGTTTGAAAGTAGAAGAACACGGAGATCCAACCCATTCCGTAGAAACAGAAGCAACAGTTACAACTGCATCAGGTTGGCAAACTTTGGAGTTTAATTTCTTAACCCAAGCAACCGGAACAGCAGCAATCAACCTTACATACAACTACGATAAGTTATCCATCTTCTTCAATTTTGGAACAACCGGTGCCGCAACCGGCGAGCGCACTTATTATTTTGATGATGTGAAATTCGGAGCTGCAGGTCCGGTTACTTTAGCACAAATGGATTTGCCCGTTACGTTTGATTTGACAACTGTTGATTATGGATTAATCGGATTTGGCGGAGCAGAGCAATCAACCATTGTAACAGACCCTACATTGTCTACAAATAAAGTAGCTAAAGTAATTAAAACAGCAACCGCAGAATTATGGGCAGGAACAACCGTTTCGGCAGCAGCAGGTTTAGGTTTTGCAAGTCGCATACCATTCACCGTTACGAATACCAAAATGAACGTTCGTGTTTGGTCACCAGTATCAGGTATTCCAGTTCGTTTGAAATTAGAAGAGCATGCAGATGCAACACACTCTGTAGAAACAGAAGCAACCGTTACTACAGCATCAGGATGGCAAACATTGGAATTTAACTTCCTAAACCAATCAACTGGAACATCAGCAATCAACTTAACATACAATTACGATAAATTATCGATCTTCTTCAATTTTGGTACTACGGGAGCTACAACCGGCGAGCGTACATATTATTTTGATGATGTAAAATTTGGCGCAGCAGCACCAGTTGCATTAACGCAAATGGATTTGCCCGTTACGTTTGATTTGACAACTGTTGATTATGGATTAATCGGATTTGGTGGAGCAGAGCAATCAACTATTGTAACAGATCCAACATTATCAACCAATAAAGTTGCTAAAGTAATCAAAACAGCAACCGCAGAATTATGGGCTGGTACGACAGTAACCGCAGCAGCAGGTTTGGGTTTTTCAAGTCGCATACCATTTACCGTTAGTAATACAAAAATGAATGTTCGTGTATGGTCGCCAGTAGCAGGTATTCCCGTTCGTTTGAAAGTGGAAGAAAGAACAGATGCAACTCATTCCGTAGAAACAGAAGCAACCGTTACTACAGCATCAGGATGGCAAACATTGGAATTCAACTTCCTAAACCAATCAACTGGAACATCAGCA
>CALQKL020000213.1 GCA_943331145.2 Chitinophaga pinensis | reverse complement strand
GATACCGGGACTTATTGCCTATTCATTACATGAGCAGGGTAAACTTGTACTTGATGACCCCAATCAAGCTTTCCCAACATTGGTAAGAGAGTTACTCCCTGTTGGATTACGTGGATTGTTAGCAGGAGGATTACTGGCAGCTTTAATGAGTTCATTGGCTTCTGTTTATAATGCATGTGCAACGTTGTTCACCATGGATATTTACCAAAAAATAAAACCTGAAGCTGACAATAAAACCTTGGTACGTGTAGGAAGAATTACTACGGGTGTAGTGGTGATTTTAGGAATGATATGGATTCCATTAATGTCGAAAATTTCGGGTGTACTATATCAATATCTACAAAGTGTGCAATCATATCTTGCACCGCCAATTGCAGCTGTTTTCCTATTGGGTGTTTACAGCAAAAGAATCAATGCCAAAGGAGCATTCAGCGCAATGGTCATTGGATTTGGAATAGGTATCTTTAGAATCATTCTCGAATTGAACAAATCTACATTAACAGGTTTTTGGTATGATTTTGCCAATCTCAATTTCTTGTATTTCTGTATTATTTTATTCTTGATTTCAATCGCATTAATGATCATCATTAGTTTGTTAAGCGAAGCTCCATCAGAAGCACAATTGAATGGATTAACATTTGCAACTACAGTAAATGAAGACAAAGCAAATTCAAGAGCGAGTTGGAATGCAAAAGATGTTTGGCTTTCTGTATTTGTGATTGTAATGATAGTTGCTATTTTCCTTTATTTCTCACCGTTAGGTGTAGGTGGCGCATAAGAAAAATAATTACGTATTATTTAAAATCCCGGCTTTATGTCGGGATTTTTTTTAAACACAAACTTAAATGATTAAATAAAATTCTTTCGATAATTTGACGGAGATAGACCTGTGAAACTTTTAAAAAAACGAGAAAAATGATGGCGGTCGTAAAACCCACATTTAACTGCTACTTGATCTATTGAAATATTGGTGTGATGAAAAAGCGTAATCGCATGATCAATTCTTCTTTGCAAAATAAAATCTCGAACGGTACATTTAAGGTTATCCTTAAACAATCTGGCGAATGAATTTTTTGCCAGGTTGGCTATTTTACTCAACTCTTGATTCGTAAGCGGATCTGCAATATGGTTGTCAATATGTTTAACAATATTTAAAATTCTTTCATCGATGCTAGGCACTTTCCAAATTAGTGCTGGGAGCAATTGAATTGCATACAACACAAAATATTTTATGCTGATATTATTTCTAAAATCAATAAAAACGGGCTCTTCAATCATTTTTAATTCTATGCTTCTGATTAATTTTTCAGCATAAGTATCTATTTCAAATTGATAAACGTTTGGTTGAATCCAATCATAAGGGAAACCCATTTTAAAATGAACAAACATTTGATCAATCATACCTTCTTTATTGTATAAATTGATTTCTGATTCTTTATTTATTTGGATGCTTTTAATTTTTTCATATTTAAACTTACTGGGCTTTTTTAAATAACATGAGAAGGCCGTATTAGGTGGAATTATAATTATGGATTTGGGTCGAATTTCAAATGTTTTTCCTTCAAATGATATGAATCCTCCACCAAGACGACTATGATAAATTCTCCAAAAAGGTGAAGTCAAATTTTGACACTGCCAATCAGCAAGCATTGAATAGCGGCTGCAAAGAATAGAAATTTTTACATCTGTAATTTCCTGTTTTGTCTCCCAAGGATCATATTTCTGTTGATCTGTAATCAAGTTACTCATGTTTCAACGATTATATAAATACAAAAATAACAACTAACTATGTTTATTTTATACACAAAATTGGTTTTTATATACAACTGCTTCTGTTTTCAAAAAATTATCTTCGTTTTGTTTATTCGTAATTGTTTGAAGCGAATGCTAACTAAATATAAAGTTGAATATCAGTTTAACATTTCCAGAAATAATAAAATAAATACTCAAAAATAAATTAAACAAAAAGTATGTTTTCATTGCAAAAAAAAACAGTTTTAATTACAGGTGCTGGCAGTGGAATTGGCAAAGCAACAGCATTGATTTTGTCTGAAATGGGCGCTTCTGTTTTTGTAGCTGATTTGAATAAAACGATTGCAGATGAAGTAACTGATAATATTAATGAAAACGGAGGTACAGCAGAAACCATAATTTTCAACGTAGCAAAAACCCATGAAGTAAAAAATGCATTTTCAAAAATAAATAAACTTGACATCCTGATAAATTGTGCGGGAATCAGTCATATCGGAAATGTAGAAAACACAACTGAAGAAGATTTCGAAAATGTATTTAATGTAAATGTAAAAGGTACTTTTAATTGTATGCATGAAGCCATACCAATTATGAAATCAAATGGTGGTGGGGTAATTATTAATATCAGCTCAATAGCGGCAAAAGTTGGACTAACAGAAAGATTTGCATACAGCATGAGTAAAGGAGCCGTATATGCGATGACATTGAGTGTAGCAAAAGATTACATCAATGAAAACATCAGATGCAATTGCATTTCTCCAGCAAGAGTACATACCCCATTTGTAGATGATTTTATTTCAAAACATTATCCCGGTAAAGAAAAAGAAGTTTTCGAAAAGCTTTCGAAAAGTCAGCCCATCGGAAGAATGGGAACCACAAATGAAATAGCTGCTTTGATGTTGTATTTATGCAGCAATGAAGCGTCGTTTATTACAGGTAGTGATTTCCCAATTGATGGAGGTTTTGTAACACTAAATAATTAAAAAATAAAAATTCAAAAGTTAAAAGTGAAATTAATACGATTTGGAGCAATTGACAATGAAAAACCTGGCATTCATATTGACGGCATCAATTATGATGTCAGTGCATTTGTGAATGACTACGATGAACATTTTTTTGCCAATGATGGCATACAAGATTTAAGCACCCAATTGGTTGAAAAAAAGTTGCCTGAGATTCCAGTTTCATTTAGAATTGGATCACCTATTGCGCGACCTTCAAAAATCATTTGTGTTGGTTTGAATTATGTAAAACATGCAAAGGAAACCAATGCCGATATCCCAAAAGAACCAATCATTTTCTTGAAGGCAACCACATCATATTCAGGACCATTTGACAATATCATTATCCCCAAAAATTCAGTAAAAACAGATTGGGAAGTGGAGCTAGCTATTGTAATTGAAAAAAAAGCCAACTATGTTGAAATTGATGAAGCGATGGATTATGTAGCCGGATATGTTTTACATAACGATGTTAGTGAAAGAGCATTTCAATTAGAAAGAGGCGGCACTTGGGATAAAGGAAAAGGTTGCGACAGCTTTGCACCAATTGGTCCATGGTTGGTAACCAAGGATGAAATCAAAGATCCACATAATTTACGCCTATGGTTGTCTGTTAATGGAACATTAATGCAAGATGGAAATACAGATGATCTGATTTTCAATATCCCATTTTTAGTTTCATACATCAGTCAGTTTATGACATTACTTCCTGGTGATGTAATAAGCACTGGAACTCCAGCCGGTGTTGGACTTGGCTTTACTCCCAATATTTTTTTAAAAGAAGGCGATGTTGTAGAATTAGGAATTGAAGGATTGGGATGTAGCAAACAGCAAGTTGTCTCCTACTCTAAAATTTAACTATTAAAATAATTAAACGTATATGAAAAGTAATAACCCGTATTTGTTTGCATTTATGCTCATTACCACTTTATTCTTTATGTGGGGATTTGCACATAATCTAGATCCTATATTAATTCCTCATTTAAAAAAATCATTTACACTAAGTACTACACAAGCCACTTTGGTTGATTCTGCAGTATTTATCGCGTATTTTATCATGGCCTTGCCTGCAGGGTTTATCATGAAAAAATATGGTTATAAATCCGGTATCATATTGGGTTTGCTTTTATTTGCATTGGGTTCGTTTTTATTTGTACCTGCCGCCAATAACCAATCTTACAATTTCTTTTTAGTTGCTCTATTTATCATTGCTTGCGGACTAACGATTTTAGAAACAGCAGCAAATCCTTACGCAGCATTATTGGGCGACCCTAAAACATCTGTACAACGGCTAAACTTAGCGCAATCTTTCAATGGATTG
>CALQKL020000212.1 GCA_943331145.2 Chitinophaga pinensis | reverse complement strand
ACCTTTTGAACGACTGTATTGTTTCGCGCAAAGGAGCAAAGGCAGGAAACACAAAGGCACGAAGACACGAAGGCACGATTTTTTTTTGAAAACCAAGAAGCATCTATTTGAAAAATACGCCCAATCTTGAACCATTAAACCCTTAAACCAGCGCAGCGTTTTAAACTTTACTAGACACGAAGTTTTTTGTGTCATTCAAGTCACTTTGATGATTGGTGAAAACACCAAAATCGGCAGACGGAATTCCCCAACCTTTTGAACCCATTGAACAAATTGAACCTTTTGAACTTTAACCTCACAAACCTCAAAAACCCCTACAACCCCTACAACCTCAACAATCTCTCAAATCTCCTCTTATTACTATACCCATGCAACATTCTAACAGCGCCAATCACCATTAAACAATACGCAATAACGATGATGGCTAAGTGTTGATTTTTAGAAATGGGCAATACGTTTATTGCAATTCCAGCAACCAGCATTGGCAATCCCGAAAAAATAAGATCTTCATTTTTTTTGCTCATTTCTTCAAAATAATCATTCATTTTTCCTAGGATGATATAAGCCATATTTTCTTCAATCCCCCGTTCTAATAAGCCATTCAAAATAAAGCTATTGCTTTTTTGATTTGATTTTGAGTCTGTAATAAACTGAATAATATGTTTGGGTAAGATATTGAAATTAAACTGATCAATCTTTTGTTGATGATCAGAAATTGATTCGCTGAGCTCTAAATGTCGGGTTGCAACTTCGTTATAAAAAGCTCCAATTTCAGATTCTGGAAGCGTATTTAAATATTGATTAGCGAGTTTTATCAACTGTGCATCTGTATGTTCCGTATAATATCCATAATTAGAAAGCGATTCATTCATATATTAAAGGTGCGTATAAAATTGGAAACTTATTAACCATTTTTGGTAAAATGTGCGAAAACAATTGATGTTATTTGAATGAATCAAATTTCAATTAATTTACTTTGCAATAAATATTTCAAATATGAGTTCTAGCGAATTGTTGCTTTATATTTCTGCTGCTTTTATTGTAGGCTTTGGCGTTGCTTGGATTTTAAAAACGATGGAAATTCAAAAATTAAAAAGATCGGAAAATAGTTTGAATGGTTTACTTGAAAGCGAACGTTTGGTTAAAGAAACACTCCGTAAGGAAAGTGCCTTGGCTTTTCAACTAAAAGAAACGATAGAAGCCGATCTAGGTAGAAAATTAAAAGAAGCAGAACATGTAATCAAAGAAATGGATCGTGATATTTTATTGTTGCAAAAAAGTAATGAAGAAACAGAAGTGTTGTTTAAAAAGTTAGATCCCGAAATGTACGATGTAAAAATTAAATTACTTGAAGCCAATAATACAATCGCACGATTAAAAGGACAAATGGCTCAAAATGTTACACAATAGATTGAAGTAAAAAAGCGTGCCTGCCGTGGCGGGTAAAAAGTAAAAAGTAAAAAGTAAAAGTGTTCCGCCCAGGCGATTAAAAATTAAAAAACCTTATTATATTTTTTTAATTTTTACGTTTAAATTTTGAATTACTATGTCTAAAAAAACAAAAGTTTTAATTGTTCTATCCGTTTGTTTAGGACTTTATTTTTTAGGTCCACAGCCAACCAAACCATTATTCAACAAAGCACTTCCTGAAATACCTGCAATAAATGAACTTGAAGCATTTATTGCTAAACAAGAATCTGAACATAAACTAAAGCCGGATAATCAAGCAAGAATTGTTTGGGCTAATGATTCATCGAAATCAAAAACGGAATATGCGATTGTTTATTTGCATGGATTTTCTGCATCTCAAGAAGAAGGCAATCCGGTTCACCGAAACATAGCGAAAAAATTTGGATACAATTTATATCTATCGCGATTAGCTCTACATGGAATAGATACAGTCGATCAATTGATTGCACTTACTGCGGATGATTATTGGGAATCAGCAAAACAAGCGCTATTCATTGGAAAAAAATTAGGTAACAACGTAATTCTGATGGGAACTAGCACTGGTGCATCTCAGGCATTGCAATTAGCAGCTGAATATCCAAATGATGTTGCAGGTTTAGTACTTTATTCACCCAATATTGAAATCAATAATCCCAATGCTTGGTTGCTGAATAATCCCTGGGGTTTACAAATTGCCAGAATGGTTATGGGAAGTGATTATTTAACGCCAAAAGACACAACTAAAGCGTATGCTAAATATTGGTATACACCGTATCGCTTGGAAGCCACCGTTAGTTTACAGGAAATGATTGAATCTTCTATGACGACTGAAACATTCAATAAAGTGCAACAACCCGTATTATTGCTATACTATTTTAAAGATAAAAATCACCAAGATGAAATTGTAAAAGTTGATGCAATGGAAAAAATGTTTGAACAATTGGGTACGGAAAAATCTAAAAAAATGAAACATCCCATTCCATATGCTGGAGATCATGTGTTGTGTTCGCCAATAAAATCAGGAGCAGTTCCTGAAGTAGAAAGTTACACAAGCCAGTTTTTTAAAACTGTTTTAAATATGAAAAATAAATTATTATAAGCTGTCTATTTTTATTTTCGTACTTTTTAACCTATTTTCGAGTTAATTATTCCATTTCTGCCGAATTTCCCACAAGAAAAAACACCATTTATTTATATTTAACCAGAAAGTATGAAAAAATTTCTATGCTCATTCGCATTTTTGATTTCAACAGTAATTAGTTTCGGACAAGTGAATGACAATGAAAAACAAACCGCATTATCGCTAATTAAAAATCATCAAGCTCAGTTGGGGTTCTCTATTAGTGACATAGAAAATTCCGATATTTCAAGCACTTATCTGAATAGTACATCTGGAATAAGAATGGTTTATTTAACTCAAATGTATAAGTCTATTACTGTATTTAACAAAATGCAGGTTATTGCATTTAAAAATAACGAGTTGGTTTCATTTACAGGCAACAGGGTTTCTAATATTGACCAAATTGTAAATATAAAATCAGGCATACCATCAATCAGCGCAACAAATGCAGTTCAATCTGTAATCAATGATTTGAAACTTTCTACAAAATCATTAATTCAACCAACATTGCAATCTAATGGGAAATTGAATTTTGGGAATTTAAATATTTCAGAAGTTGATATTATTGCTGAAATGGTATGGTTGCCTATTTCAGAAAAAAATGTAGTATTAACTTGGCAGATAGAAATCGCTCCATTAAAATCAGTTGATCATTTCTTGATTCGTGTGGATGCTCTTTCTGGTAAAGTGTTGAATAAAAATAATTATACCGTTTATGAAAAATTAAATGATATAAAAAAAGCAAATAACAAGCACGAGCATTCAAGTGCTGAAATTTTTACTACAAATCAATTGGTGCATCAACAATCACCATCAGTAGTTTCAAGTGCAAGTTATCGCGTAATTCCATTTCCTGCTGAAAGTCCTTTACATGCTAATGGAGCTGCAGCTTTGGTAACAGACCCTTGGAATTTGGCTGGTGGAAACGCAACTTCTTTACAATGGCATTTTGATGGTACTGCTTATCATGATAGCACAAGAGGTAATAATGTTTGGGCACAAGAAGACAGGGATAACAACAATATAAATGGTAAAGGAGCAACTTCTTCAACTGCACAGCCTTCATTAACTTTTGATATAGCACCAGATTATTCCGTCGCGCCTACAACTACAAACTTTCAACGATTTGCTACTACCAATCTGTTTTATTGGAATAATTTAATGCATGACCTTACATATAATTATGGTTTTGATGAGGTCTCGGGCAATTTTCAAAATAGCAATCAAGGTAGAGGCGGTTTAGGCAGTGATTATGTTGTTGCAGATGCGCAAGATGGAAGTGGCACAAATAATGCAAATTTTTCAACTCCTGTTGATGGGAGCAAGCCCAGAATGCAAATGTATTTATCAACGTACACTACACCTAACCGTGATGGCGATATTGATAACGGCGTAATAGCGCATGAATTTATGCATGGTGTAAGTAACCGCCTTACTGGTGGTCCAGCAAACTCTTCATGTTTAAGTAATGCAGAACAAGGTGGCGAAGGATGGAGCGATTATTT
>CALQKL020000211.1 GCA_943331145.2 Chitinophaga pinensis | reverse complement strand
CCAGAATTTTGATAGTTAGTGCCGTTCCAAACATATGGACCACAAGTATTTATGGTTTGTCCATTAAAATCACCATAATTTATTGTAAGGTTTAAATGCACTATAGAATCACAATTAACCGCATTTGTAGTTGTAAAAATGGCTGTATTATTAGAAGAGGTAAAGGTTTGATTATGCCAAACAAATGAATTGCAAGCAGTAGCAAAAGTGTCGGAACTTGTAGGTTGATTAATCGTTAAATTCAAAGTAATGATGCTATCAAATCCAAGATGATTAATTGTTGTATGCGTTGCGGAATTAGTAGAAGATGTATACAAATTACCGTACCAACTAAAACTTGAGCAAGCAACTGCAGTGGTATCTCCGGTTGTTTGTACACCCAAAATACTACAGCCATTATTTGCATAATTAGGTTGGTTATTGACCCAATACACAAAATTTCCATCTGTATTAGATGGCCAATTTCCTGCTGCGATGTAATTGCTTACAGGTGCAGATCCGCTATTACATCCAGGATTACCATTAACAACGACTTGTAAATATCTTGGAGAACTAGCCGTGTTTCCCAAATTACCTGTTGGGCTCCAATTGCTGCTGCTTCCTCCGTTTAAATTTGTTCTTACATAAATAACATAAATTGGCGTATTTCCGTTGCACAAACCTGTGATATCATAATTCTGATCAAAAGAAGCGGGAATAATAATGACCTGACTTCCAGCTGGGATTGTCGTTGTAGGAGAAACCACATTTATAACAGCACAAGAGCCATTTGAAATTACTGTTCCAGTGCCTGTTATTGGACTTGCATCAGCACCCGACAAACTACTTTGCGTTGGAGGGTTAGTGGATCCATAGAAAAGGGTATAGTTAGATGCGGGGGTAGTTGTAGTAGTTGTAAAAAGAACAAATTCATTAAATCCTTCACTTACTCCACAAGAATTAACCATGGCCATATCAATGCGTGGACATTGAGCCATTATATTATTAAATAAAAACAGTAAAAGTGTAATTAAGTAAAATCTCCGCATTAACTCTGTTTTTTTCGCATTAATTTGGGTTAAAAAACGTTGGCGTTTTCAACAATTCAATTATCATGCAAGGTATATGTTTTTTCAACGCTTGCAAATTCTTAAAATTAGATAAGATAAAGCTATTGGGATTGCTGCAATTTTTATTCATGCTAAGTATAAAAAAAGGCAGCTTCATTAGAAACTGCCTTTAAAACTTTTAATTATTGAGCTTATTGAACTGGCACATTAAAAATGCCTTGAGTAATAATTTTTGTAGTGCCTTGGCTATCTTTTACTGGCCCTTCAAAAGTACCAATGCATCTTGTAGCTGTTATGCTTGTTATGGTGATTGTAAATGCAGGATTTTGATTTTGGTTTTGAGCATCAGTTAAAGCTGCAAAATCTACACTTGTTGCATCAAAATAATCGCAAGAAACTGCGATGCCAGTAGCCAATTGATTTACATTATAAGTTCCTGCTGTAACGCTACCACCTAAAGACTTAATAACTTGTAAGCTAATAGATGGGTCGGGAGTAGCACTTGTACTTGAACCATCAATACTTAAAATTGAAGGCCCGGCTGAATTATCTAATCCAGCTGTTGCTCCAATGTTAAACGTTGTAAATACACCATCAATATTACAAGTGATAAAATTTGTAGGTGCTCCATCATAAGTAACAGAAAAAGTACAAGAACTTCCGCTACCCGATATAGTATAATTAAATGTGCCCGCTATTGCTGGAACACCAACAGCATATAAAACCAAAGTTTGATTTCCAGCAGTATTAATCAAGCCTGTTCCTTGAAAAGAAACACCATTAACTTGTGGAGTTGAAACATTATAGCTTCCTATGGTAGCGACATTTATATTTATGTTGGCTGTATTGCTCTGAGAAGTGGCTAAGCCTGCAGTGTAAGTGCCAGAAAGAGTAGCGCCTGAGCAATCTGCTGGAGCACCTGTAAAAACAAATGTTGCAGGTGCTGCTAATGGTTCATATGTTACAGAAAAGGTACAAGAAGTACCAACTCCAGATACAATGTAATTAAATGTTCCAGCTGCAGTTGGTGTTCCTGTTGCCGTAAGTATAACGGATGTATTTCCAGTTGTCAATGACCCAGTTGATGAAAAACTAACCCCATTTACAACGGGAGTATTTAAAGAATAATTTCCCCCAGATGCAACTGTTATATCTAAAGTTGCTGTATTATTTGATGTTGTAGGAAGGCTTTCCATAAATGTGCCGGTTAACATTGCTCCTGTACATGTGGAGCCATTTCCTCCCAATGTATAAACGGCATTTGTGACAGTTCCGCCGTCACTTACCTCAACATCAATAAAACATGAAGTATTGTTGTATGAAACGATGAATGTGTTAATGCCTTGAGTTAATGGTGTGCCATAACCGTATAATCTTACAGAATCAACCCCAATATGACCGAAAGTTCCTGTTCCAACAAAATAATAACCATTTACTGTATCTGTTTTAATGGTATACTCTCCTGGATAAGTTACATTAACCTGTACTTCAATATAGTTACCGCTAATTGGTCCATTTAATGCAGAATCCATTTGGTAATAACCAACTACTTCGCTTGGCAAACAATCTGTGCCCAAGTTATCCGTTTTTAAAGACCCACTTGAAATGCCTTCAAAATTTAATTCTTTTTGACAAGAGGTGATTAAAAATAAAGAAAGTAGAACAACGGTAATTGTGTTTAAAATTTTCATTTATTGCTTTTTTAATTTAGGGCTAGTTTTAAATACAAAAAATTGACAACATAAACCAGTAAATTATCTAGGTTATTAATTTAAAATGCTTAAAATTTTTGCTAAGATAAATGTTTTATTAAACATTTCGGTTGTCTTTTGTAATATCCTCCGACTCTTTTTCCGTAATGACTTTAGTAGATTTTAAAAACCGTTGCTGAAAGATTAAGATTGTAATTACACCTCCGCTAATAGAAGCATCTGCCAAATTAAATATTGGTCTGAAAAATTCGAAATATTCTCCACCCCAAATTGGCATCCAAGTTGGAAAATAGCCTTTAATTACCGGGAAATAAAGCATGTCAACCACGTTGCCATGTAAAAAATTTCCATACCCGTTGTTAGAAAAGCCAGCTAATCCTCCATACCCAATGTAATCTTTTAAAATGGGATTAAACACCATGCCTTTATCAAAAATCATCCCATAAAAACAACTATCTATTAAATTTCCTAGCGCACCTGCAAAAATCATTGAAGCACAAATGATAAAACCCTTGTGATATCCTTCTCGAATAATTCTCCCTAGATAAAAAACCCCAAAAATCACTGCGCCTAATCTAAAAATGGTTAACGCTAATTTTCCAAAATTTCCGCCAAATTTCCAACCATAAGCCATTCCTGGATTTTCTACAAAATATAATTGGAACCAATTTCCAAAAACAGACCTAGAAGTATTCAAATCAAAACTTGTTTTTACATACACTTTTAAAATTTGATCTGCGATGACCAAAAAAGAAATGATTAGTATAACGTGGATTTTTTTCATAATTGTATGCAAATATAAGGATGAAGGTGGGATGAAAAAAGGTTTAAATCGCTTCGCTGGTTTAAAGTTTCATGGTTAAATGTTGGAAGTACTTTTCGTTTTGAAAGAAAGGTTCAAAAGGTTGGAAATTCCAACACCAAACGCCAAACCACAAACAATAAACAATAAACCACAAACATTTGTTATTCCTCAAAATAAACCCTTTTTACCCTTTGTGATATGTTGGTAAGGATTTCGTAAGGAATGGTATTAGCCATTGAAGCCAATTGATGTACAGAAAGATCCGTTCCAAAAACAATTACTTCATCTCCTTCTTTAGTTTCTATTTCAGTTACATCTATCATGGTCATGTCCATACAAACATTGCCAATTGTTTTTGCCACTTGACCATTTACAAGCATGTATCCATTTCCATTTCCAAAAATCCTTGGATAACCATCAGCATATCCAATTCTTACCGTTGCTATTGTTGAATCATTTTCTAATACACCTCGCCTTCCATACCCTACAGTATCGCCCTTTTTTAATTTTTTT
>CALQKL020000210.1 GCA_943331145.2 Chitinophaga pinensis | reverse complement strand
ATTTTGGCGAGTTTAATAAAGCTCTTGCGATGTCAATTCTTTGCTGCTCTCCCCCACTAAGTTCAAAAGGCATTTTTAAACCTTTTGATGTAAGATTTACTTTTTCCAAAACATCGGCAATCTTATCGTTGATAAGCTTTTCGTCTTTCCATCCTGTAGCTTTTAATACAAACTTCAAATTGTCATTCACGTTTCTATCTGTCATCAATTGAAAATCCTGAAATACTACACCTAAATTTCTTCTTAAAAAAGGGACTGTTTTCCAAGTTAAACTTTTAAGTTCGTGACCTGCCACCCAACCTTCACCAGATGTCAATTCTAAATCACCATATAGTGTTTTTAGTAAACTACTTTTTCCGGTACCCGTTTTCCCTACTAAATAAACAAATTCTCCTTTTTCAATGGAAATATTTACATCACTTAATATTAAACTTTGACTTTGATAGATATTTACATTTTTTAATTCTATAATCGATTTAGACATGTGTACGTTTTAATGTTTTAATTAAACCTATTTTCAAATTTAAAGCATCAGTTATTAATAAACAATTACTTCATTGGGTAAATGAATTTCCAACGAATTTTTAACATCTGATTCTACCCTTCCAATAATTTGTGCATCCACATTAAATGATTTTGAAATGGCAATGATTTCTTCTGCATGTTCAGGACTGCAGTAGATTTCGAGCCTACATCCCATATTGAACACTTCATACATTTCTTTATTGTTGCTGCCACTATTTTTTTGAATAAGTTGAAATACAGGAGGTGGTGAAAATAAATTATCTTTTATGATTTTAATATTTTCCGCCATGTATTTCATGCATTTTGTTTGTCCGCCACCACTGCAATGAATCATTCCATGAATTTTATCAAAATGATTTTCCAACAATTGAATGATAATTGGCGCATAAGTTCTAGTAGGACTCAACAACATTTTCCCTATGTTTAAATGTTGATTACTGTCGTTTTCAATTGGATCAGAAAGTTTATTTTTTCCAATATAAACTACATTTTCATTCAGATTTGTATCATAGCTTTCTTTGAAATTTTCAGCATAATATTTACTAAGCGAATCATGACGAGCGGATGTTAATCCGTTGCTGCCAATTCCACTATTGTATTCGGTTTCATAACTAGCTTGTCCAAAACTAGCCAAACCCACAATTACATCTCCAGCTTTTATTTTATCATTAGAAATAATTTTATCTTTTTCCCATCTGCTTGTCATGGTGCCATTTACTGCAATGGTTCTAACAACGTCGCCTACATCAGCAGTTTCGCCTCCGAGATAATGAATGTTTACACCATAAGTAGCCAATAAATCAAAAAAAGCCTGACTACCATTTATTATTTGGTCAAGTACTTCGCCCGATATTAAATGTTTGTTTCTATCAATCGTAGAGTTAAAAACCAAATTGTCATAAATGCCCACACAAAGTAAATCATCCAAATTCATTACAATAGCATCTTGAGCAATGCCTTTCCAAATTGAAATATCTCCAGTTTCTTTCCAATATAAATAAGCCAAAATACTTTTGGTACCTGCCCCATCCGCATGCATAACATTTACAAAAGATTCATCCTTTCCCAAATAGTCTGGATAAATCTTACAAAAAGCATTATTGAAAAGTCCTTTACTTAAGTTTTTTGTAGCCGATAAAACGTCTTCTTTGTGTGCAGAAACACCACGTTGATTATATAAACTCATGGTGCAAATTTAACTCAAATAATGCAGTTGAAATCTATAAATTATCAATTAGTTTTGCACCAATATAAAATAATGAAAGTACACCTTAATATATTGGAGCTACCTAATTTTGAATATGCTGTTTTAACCATTGGTACTTTTGATGGCGTTCATTTGGGGCATCGTAAAATTATTGAACAATTGGTCAATGAGGCGAAAAGAGTAAATGGAACTTCCATTGTGTTAACTTTTTTCCCACATCCAAAACATGTTGTTGGCAACAACAGTGAGGCGGTACTTTTATTGAATACACTAGAGGAAAAAGTGAAATTATTAAGTGAAGCAGGCGTAGACCATTTGGTTGTCACTCCATTTACAACGGAATTTGCTGAATTAAGCGCTGAAAATTATATCAAGGAATTTTTAATTAAATCGTTTCACCCCCATACTTTAATTATAGGTTACGACCATCGATTTGGGAAAAATAGGATTGGTGATTTCAACATGCTGGAGAAGTATTCAACTGAATTTGGCTATAATGTAATGGAAGTTCCCGAACATATTTTAGCGCATATTAAAATAAGCAGTACACAAATTAGAAAGCAATTGCTTTTAGGCAATGTAAAACAAGCAAATGCACTTTTGGGCTATAATTACTTTTTTTCAGGTATAGTTATAGATGGTGAAAAACGTGGTAGAACCATTGGTTTTCCAACAGCCAACTTAGAGATTTCTGATAATGAAAAATTAATTCCAGCAAAAGGTGTATATGCTGTTGATGTAAAAATAGAAGGAGTAGATATTCAATATAAAGGCATGATGAACATGGGTACTAAACCCACATTTGATGGACTTAAAAAAACCATTGAAGTAAATATTTTCGACTTCGATGAAATGATATATGGAAAAAACCTTATCATTTTTTTTAAGTTCAAAATCAGAGATGAGATTAAATTCGATTCTGTTGAAGCTTTAGTAATTCAGTTGAATGAAGATAGAAAAGCGGCGCTGGTTTGAGAGGTTTAAAGCGCAGCGGGGCGACATGTTCAAAAAAAGACAGTGTATCAAACAAAGCCCCATCGGGGTGACATAAAGAAATCACACAAGTTTTGAAACACTAAGGAAAGAAGCCGCAAAGATTTTTATTAAACGAAGTTGCTAATGAATGGGAAATACTTCCAACTTTTTTGAACGAATTGAACTTATTGAACCTTTTGAACATCAATTCCATTAAACTAGTGAAGCGTTCCCTTCCATCCATTTCCCTCTTCCGTATCCTGGAATTACGTGCTTTTCGCTATGATATGAAGATCGAACCAATGGACCACTTTCAACATAATCTAATCCAATTTGATATCCTATTTCGCGATATTCGGCGAACTCATCAGGATGTACAAATCGCTCAACCGGTAGATGCTTTTTGGTTGGTTGTAAATATTGCCCAATGGTAATTACGTCAACCCCACTGTTGTGTAAATCTCGCATGGTTTGTATAACCTCTTCCTTGGCTTCACCCAAACCCAGCATGATACCACTTTTGGTGCGCATGCCTCCATCTTTTAAGATTTTCAACGTTTCCATACTCTGCCAATATTTGGCTTGAATACGCACTTGACGCGTAAGGCGTTCAGTAGTTTCTATATTATGACTAACCACTTCGGGAGCGGCATCTATGATTCGCTGAATCTGCTCTTTGTTGGATTTGAAATCTGGAATCAGTGTTTCCAATGTCGTATTTGGATTAAGTGCTTTTACTGCCTTAATCGTGTTGTACCAAATGATGCTTCCGGCATCTTTCAACTCATCCCTATCTACTGAAGTGATTACCGCATGCTTAACCCGCATCAAATGAATCGCTTCAGCAACACGTTGTGGCTCATCCCAATCCACTGCATCTGGACGGCCCGTGGCTACAGCACAAAAACCACAACTTCTTGTACAGATATTTCCCAAAATCATAAACGTTGCAGTGCCTTCACCCCAACATTCGCCCATATTTGGACAATTGCCACTTTCACAAATGGTGTGTAATTTATGGGTATCTACCAAGCTTCTAACATGTTTATACTCTTCGCCAATCGGTAGTTTTACCCTAAGCCAATTGGGTTTTTTTAACGGAGATGCATTTTCTTCTATTACGGTTCCACAAGACATGGTATAAGGTTTAAAAGGTGTTTGTTGTTTGTTGTTTGGGGGTTTTATTTTTCAATTCCCACGGTTGAAACCGTGTGCTAGGTTAAATGTCATAAAAAATTGAAATTCTAAAATTTTGAATATACCCCACTTTTCACTTTTTACTTTTCACTTTTTACTTTTCACTTTTTACTTTTTACTTTTTACTTTTTACTTTTTACTTTTTACTTTTTACTTTTTACTTTTTACTTTTTACTTTTTACTTTTTACTTTTTACTACTTT
>CALQKL020000209.1 GCA_943331145.2 Chitinophaga pinensis | reverse complement strand
GTACTCTTATTAAAGTTTGAACCGGAAATTTACCACAACTTAAATAACAACTTTTAGAAATTTCAGTTACCAATTGGTTGAGTCCTGGATAAATGTAATCTGCAAATTGAACCTCTACGATTGGCTTTGCGCCCACCGCACTCATGCCAACAGTAGAACCAATAATATAAGCTTCTTGAATGGCGGTATTGAAAACACGATGATCGCCAAATTGCTCTGCTAATGTAGCCGCTTCTCTGAAAACCCCGCCCAGTCTGCGTCCCACATCCTGTCCATATAAAATCGCTTCAGGATAGGTTTCCATGATTTCCCTTATGGCAAATAAGGCAGCATCAACCATTAAAATTTTTTCATTTTGAACGGGCGCTCTATTTCCTTTTTCTTCGGTGATTGGTGTTGGTACAAAAACAAAATTTTCTACTTCTTCAGGTGAAGGATCAGGGGAATTGGTTGCTTCTGAAAAATCTGATTTTACTTTTTCTAATGCCTCAGTTTCTATATTTAAAAGTTCGTTTTCAGGAATTCCGTTTTCTAATAAATATTTTTTCAAAATCGGAATCGGATCTGATTCGTAAGATTTCGCCAACTCTTCATCATTTCTATAAAACTCTTTTCTTACACCACTCGTGTGATGCCCTAATAACGGCACTTTTGCATGTACAAGCCATGGAACACAATTGGTACGAACATCATCTATCACCATTTGCATGGTTTCAAATGATTCTATAAAATTTGTACCATCAATACTGATTCTATTGATGCCTTTAAATCCTTCTATAAATTCGAATGCGTTTGTTGTGCGCGCTTCTTTTGACGTTACACTGATTCCCCAGTCGTTATCTTGAACTAAATAAATGATGGGCAATTGATGTAATGCGGCAAATTGAAAAGCTTCACTTACTTCGCCTTCCGTTACGGATGCATCTCCAAGTGAACAAACAACAATAGGAGACGAGTTCTCTTTTATTAAATCGCTTTTTATGGATTGTAAATATTTTAAACCCTGAGCAACCCCAGTCGTAGGAATGGCTTGCATTCCAGTTGCACTGCTTTGATGAATTATGGTTGGTTTGTCGTTTCCTCTATAATTGGGGTGATTATAATATTCTCGCCCACCCGTAAATATATCATTTCCTTTAGCCAACAATTGAAGCATTAATTCGTAAGGTCTAAATCCTAATCCGAGCATAATGCTTTCATCGCGATAATAAGGACTAACATAATCACAAGGCAAAAGATTGAATGCAGTTGCCAATTGAATTGCTTCGTGACCTCTGGAGGTGCTATGTACGTACTTGCAAATGGTACGATTGGCTTCGTAAGTTTCTGCCATTGCTTTTGCAGTACACATTAATTTATAAGCCCTTAATAAAATATCGTTTTGAATTGGCATGCTGCAAGTTATAAAAAAAGCCAAACTGAAATTTGGCTTTGGTTAATTATTTTAATTACGTTATTTATTTAAAAACTTACTTCATTTTAAAAGTTTCTAAAAACTTAGTAGTGAAGTTTCCTTTTCTGAAATCTTCATTTTGCATTAATTGTAAATGAAATGGAATTGTTGTTTTTACACCTTCAATTACATATTCGCTCAATGCTCTGTGCATGGTATCAATAGCTTCTTCACGGGTTTGCGCAACAGCGATTAATTTAGCGATCATACTGTCATAATACGGCGGGATAACATAACCAGCATAAACATGACTATCTACACGTACTCCATGTCCTCCTGGTGTGTGTAAAACCGTTATTTTACCTGGACTTGGTCTGAAGTCATTATAAGGATCTTCAGCGTTAATGCGGCATTCGATAGCGTGCATCACTGGGTAATAATTTTTACCTGTAATTTTTTCGCCTGCTGCAATTTTAATTTGTTCTTTAATTAAATCGTAGTTGATTACTTCTTCTGTAACGCAATGTTCAACTTGGATACGTGTGTTCATTTCCATGAAATAGAAATTGCGGTGCTTGTCTACCAAAAATTCGATTGTACCCACACTTTCGTAATTGATGGCTTGTGCCGCTTTGATAGCTGCATCTCCCATTCTTTGTCTTAAATCATCAGTCATAAATGGCGAAGGAGATTCTTCAACCAATTTTTGATGTCTACGTTGAATGGAGCAATCTCTTTCACTTAAATGACAAACATTTCCGTATTGATCCCCAGCAATTTGAATTTCAATATGACGAGGTTCTTCTACGAACTTCTCCATATAAATACCATCGTTTTTGAAAGAAGCAGCAGCCTCGGCTTTTGCGGTTTCAAATGCTTTTTCTATTTCGCTTTCTTGAAACACCACACGCATTCCTTTTCCACCACCACCAGCGGTTGCTTTTAATATTACTGGATATCCAACTTCTTTCGCTGATTTTTTTGCATGATCTACACTTTCCAACAATCCTTCAACTCCTGGTACAACTGGAACGCCTGCTTTTATCATCGTTTCTTTAGCCGTTACTTTATCACCCATAGAATTGATCATTTCAGGTGTTGGCCCGATAAATTTAATTCCATGATCTGCACAAATTTTTGCAAACTTGCTGTTCTCTGCCAAAAAGCCATAACCTGGATGAATGGCATCGGCATTGGTAATTTCGGCAGCAGCCATGATATGTGGAATATTTAAGTAACTATCCGCACTTGAAGGTTTTCCAATACAAACAGCTTCATCTGCAAATTTTACATGCAAACTATCTTTATCTGCTGTTGAATAAACCGCCACAGTTTTAATACCCATTTCTCTGCACGTTCTGATTACACGTAGGGCAATCTCACCTCGGTTGGCAATTAATATTTTTTTAAACATAAATTAGTAATTGTTGATTCGAAAATTGAAATACTCAAGAAAAATCCAATTTTTGCTTGATTTTTAATTGTAAAAAAGACCTTATTTATGCTGGATCAACCAAAAATAATGGTTGGTCGTATTCTACCGGACTTGCATCGTCAACCAAAACTTTTACGATTGTTCCTTTTACTTCACTTTCGATTTCGTTGAATAATTTCATTGCTTCGATAATGCAAAGTACTTTCCCTGGTTTGATTTCGTCGCCAACATTAGCAAAAATCGGTTTTCCAGGTCCTGCTTGACGATAAAACGTACCAATCATTGGACTTTTTACTGTGATTAAATTATCTGTTTTAGGAGCTGCCGCTACCGGAGCACTTGCCGCTGCAGGTGCAGATGCTTGTGGTGCAGATGGAGTAGGCGCATAAGTTGGTTGTGCAGAAGCAATAATGTTTTGAACAGGATCGCTTTTTTGTTTGATAGTAATTTTTTTGCCATCTTCTTCAATTGTGATTTCGCCAATTGATGTTTTGTTGATTAATTTAACCAACTCTTGAATTTGCTTAATGTCCATGTGATTAGTTTGAAAATGAATTAATTGTTATCAAATTGAGTGGCGAAGATAATGATAAGTTGTATAAACTGCACAATTTTAAAATTATCATTTTTGATTAAAAAGCGTTGAAAAATGGGGAAAACGAATCAAAATCAAGTCGAAAATGCTAAAAAACGATAAAAAATGGGGAAAAATAAAAAAGACCAGATATTAATCTGGTCTTTTTATAATGAGGTATTGTTTAGATTATTTTACACGCTCAACATATTCGCCTGTTTTTGTATTGATGCGAATCATCTCTCCTTCGTTTACAAAAAGAGGCACGTTTACTGTTGCACCTGTTTCTACAGTAGCAGGCTTCAAAGTTCTTGTTGCCGTATCACCTTTCATTCCCGGTTCGCTATAAGTTACCAACAAAACTATTTTGTCGGGCAATTCAACACCCATTGGCAAATCGGTTTCGCCATTAATTAAAATGGAAACTTCTTGCCCGTCTTTTAAAAATGCAGGGGCATCAATCATAGATTCAGGAACAGTTACTTGTTCAAAAGTTTCGCCATCCATAAAACTGTAACCCGTATCATCTTTGTATAAATATTGATATGCTTTTTTTTCTACACGAACTGGAAAAATGGTTTCACCACTATTCCATGTTACTTCAATTGTTCTTGCATTGTCTACACCTTTTAATTTTGCCCAAACTTTTGCTGCTGCACGAGCAGTTTTGTTTTGACCAAATTCAATCACGGTATATAAATTGTTGTCAAT
>CALQKL020000208.1 GCA_943331145.2 Chitinophaga pinensis | reverse complement strand
GTTTTGTTCCCTGCAAAAAAAGCAGAAACAATCTTCTCTAAAGCGTTGGTTGTTTTTCCCATTGCAGATACAACAATCAAAATTTTTTCTCCTTCATAAGACTTTATAATATTACCCGTATTTTTAAACCTCTCGATACTATTGATGCTTGCGCCTCCAAATTTGAAAATCTTCATTATTTGTCAATTAAAATTCTAAAATATTTTTTATCCGAATACACCAAATCAAAAACATAATAAAGTGTACATTTGTCCCACAAATCTACCATCGTAAAATTAAACTTATTCATTTTTATGTCGATTAACAGAAAAATCCAAACATTAGACGAATTTACCATACAGCAAATGAGAGATTTCCCAAATGCAACAGGTGAATTATCTGGATTGCTTAGAGATATCGGACTTGCCGCAAAAAGAGTACATGTGGAAGTGAATAAAGCTGGATTGGTAGATATTTTAGGCGATTATGGAACGACGAACATACAAGGGGAAGAAGTAAAAAAATTAGACATCTTTGCCAATAACCAATTCATGGGCGTTTTGCGACATGGAATTAGTTGTGCAGGAATTGGAAGTGAAGAAATGGATGATATTGTTGTTTTCGACGATGCGGTGAGCAATCAATCAAAGTATGTATGTTTATTCGACCCGTTAGACGGAAGTGCAAACATTGATGTTAATGTGTCTATCGGTACAATTTTCAGCGTTTTTCGCAGGGTAAGTGAATTGGGTAAGCCTGCGACAAAAGCTGATTTTCTACAACAAGGAATCAAGCAGGTTGCTGCCGGATATATTATTTACGGATCTTCTACCATGATGGTTTACGCCACCAGAAGAGGTGTGAACGGTTTTACTTTAGACCAATCAATTGGTGAGTTTACACTTAGTCATCCCGATATCAAATGTCCAGAAACAGGAAAGATATACTCTGTAAATCATGGCAACTACTTTCAATACGAAGAAAAAGTACAGAAATACATTAATGCATGTCAACAAAAAACAAAAGATAACGGAGGCCCATACACGCAACGTTACATTGGAAGTATGGTTGCAGATGTGCATAGAAATTTAATTAAAGGCGGAATATTCATGTATCCTGGCACAACGGATAAGCCTAAAGGCAAGTTAAGGTTGTTATACGAATGCAACCCTTTTGCATTTATTGTAGAAATTGCTGGAGGAAAAGCAACCAATGGAAATATGCGCATTTTGGAAGTAGAGGCAACCGAAATACATCAACGAACACCAATGTTTATTGGCAGTAAACTTATGATGGAAGAGTTTGAAAATACAATTTGATTTCAATAAAAATGAACGAAAAAATAATAATTTCTGTAAAAGATTTGGTTAAAGATTATGGCACATTCCATGCCGTTAAATCTATTTCTTTCGATGTATTTGAAGGAGAAATATTTGGTTTATTGGGACCCAATGGTGCAGGGAAATCTACAACGCTTGAAATAATTGAAACATTACGACAAAAAACTTCTGGAAAAATTATTGTTGATGGTTATGATATAGATTCAGATGCGGCTTCCATAAAAAAGATTATTGGGGTTCAATTGCAATCCTCTGGATTTTATCCTGGCTTAAATTTAATTGAGCTCATAAAACTATTTGGCGGATTATACAATCAACCGGTAGATCCAATAGAACTTTTGAAAAAAGTAAATCTTGAAGAAAAGGCAAAAAGCAAAGCGAAAGAATTGAGTGGTGGACAAAAACAACGGTTTTCAATCGCAACAACATTAATCAATAAACCCAAAATAATTTTCCTTGATGAGCCAACTACAGGTTTAGATCCTCAAGCAAGAAGAAACCTTTGGGACCTGATTAAAGACATAAGAGATAATGGCACTACAGTTATAATAACTACACATTATATGGATGAAGCCGAACAATTGTGCGATAGAATAGCGATAATGGACGAAGGCAAAATCATCAAAATGGATTCTCCTGATAAAATGATTGATGAATTGGTTGCTACAGGTTTTGAAAGACCCAAACAAGTGAAAGCGGCGAACTTAGAAGATGTGTTTATACATTTAACAGGGCATGAAATGCGCGGAGAATAAACATTACAAATACAACAATAAATAATCAAACAAACAAACAAAATAATCAAATATGAAAAAGGTAATTTTTAGTGTGCTGTGTTTAAGCATGGTAAATGCTGGATTAATGGCTCAGAAAAAAAAGAAAGAAGCAAAAAGTGAAGGCATCCAAATGATGACATCTGTCGATAGCTTTAGTTATGCTGCAGGCATCACCATTGCAAATCAATTAAAAAGCCAAGGCATCAACCAATTAAATTTATCGTTGATGATGATTGGTATGAACGATGTATTATCAAACAACAAAACTTTAATGACACCAGAACAAGCAGGTATGACACTACAACAAAAATTACAAGAATACAATCAGAAAAAAGCAGAACTATTGAAATTAAAAGGGGTTGAATTTCTAGACAATTGCAAGAAGAGACCAGGCGTTATTGCTTTGCCTAATGGACTTCAATATGAAGTATTAACAGCTGGAGATCCAAATGGTATTAGACCAACAAAAGAAGATACTGTTGTGGTTCATTACGTGGGTACATTAATAGATGGTACAGAGTTTGACAATTCTGTAAAAAGAGGCGAACCAATTGAGTTTCCTTTGGGTGGTGTTATAAAAGGATGGACAGAAATTTTACAATTGATGACCATAGGTTCAAAATGGAAAGTATATATTCCAAGTGAATTGGGATATGGCGAAAGAGGCGCAGGTGGTTCAATACCTCCATACTCAACGTTGATTTTTGAAATAGATTTAAAAGAAATCAAACCAGCCGTAAAAAAATAATGGACGAATCAATTTATCCAATTGGTAAATATACTGAGCAACCAATTTCTGAATCTTTAATCAGAGATTGGTTGCTTGATATTAAGTTTTTAGCAAGTTCATTAGAGCATGCAGTGCTTAATTTAGACGAATATCAACTCAATACTTCTTATCGTGAAGGCGGATGGAGCATCAAACAAATCGTGCATCATTTGGCAGATAGCCACATGAATGCTTTTGTCAGATGCAAGCTGGCATTGACAGAAGAAAACCCCACCATTAAGCCCTACAATCAAGACGATTGGGCGATTATGCCTGATGTAATGGATGTGCCAATAAATGTGTCTATCACATTGCTTCATGCTTTACATCAAAGATGGCATGTATTACTTTCTAATGTTACAGAATCACAATTGAATAATACTTTACATCATCCAGAATACAATAGACAAATGAGTTTATGGTTTGTTTTTGGATTATATGCTTGGCATGGTAAACATCATGTTGCACAAATTCAAGCACTAAGAACTAAAATGAATTGGCAATAAATTTTATGCAAACCAAAATCATTTCATCAGAATACATCAGCCAGCATCAATATTTCAACGCAAGAAGAGATGCTTATCAACTTGCCTCTGGAAAAATAATAGACCCATATTTTGTAGTTGAACTTCCTCCAAGTGCAACAGCAATGGCCATTACCGAAGACAATCAGGTCATCTTAATATCTCAATATCGACATCCCATTTCAAAAGAAATTCTTGAACTTCCGGGCGGATTCATCGAAGCTGGTGAAGATATTTTTGAAGGAATTAAAAGAGAATTATTAGAAGAAACGGGTTATACTTTTAAAGACGTTTATCATCTTGGAAATACCGCTGCCAATCCAGGCGTACTGAATAATTTTACCGAACTTTTTTTAGCTACCGGTGGCATAAAAACCAACAACCAATCACTCGATAGCAACGAAGAAATCTCCATCCAATTAAAATCATTAGAAGAAGTAAAAGAGTTACTTCAACAATGTAAATTCATACAAAGTATGCAGGCATTGTGTTTGTTTTATGGGTTTGAGAAGATGGAAGAGTTAAGCCTTTAGGGCGTTCAAAAGGTTCAATACGTTCAATGGGTTCAAAAGGTTGTGGAATTTTCGGTTTTGATGTTGGTGTTTCACCAATCATCAAAATGTTGAAGTTTTCCATTGGCGCCATTTTCCAAACCGTTGTTTCCAAAAGTTTTCAGTCACGGACTGGGAGAATCAGGAGGTTCTAGGGGGAGGGGTTGAAAATTTT
>CALQKL020000207.1 GCA_943331145.2 Chitinophaga pinensis | reverse complement strand
CCATTCTATTTATTTCCTCTGGCATAGTCATATCTCCAGATCTGATTCCAGCCTCAACATGAACGACATCTATACATAATTTTTTGGCTGTAATGGTACAAGCCATAGTAGAAGTGACATCGCCTACAACCAATACCACATCTGGTTTATGGGCAATCAATTCTTTTTCAAACTTCACCATAATTGCTGCAGTTTGTTCGGCTTGCGAACCTCCTCCGCATTCAAGATTTACATCCGGAGCTGGAATCCCCAATTGCTCAAAAAAACCGCCACTCATTGCATTGTCATAATGTTGACCAGTATGCACCAATCTAAAATGAATATCAATGCCATTTTTATTTGCAGCTTGTATCGCTTTTATTATCGGCGATATCTTCATGAAATTTGGCCTGGCTCCGGCAATTAGTGTTATGTTCATCTGAATAATTTATTTTTTCTTTTCATCAAATTCATGAATCAATGAAATGGTTTGCGCAATGTTTTGTTTTGATGATGCTCCAAATAATATCGAGGAAACGTTAGGTAAGTTACATACATATTCCAAAGCATCTCTTGCAGGAATAGCCCCGCCACCAAGTACTTGCATGGCAATTGCCCTAACTTGTTTTTCACGAAGTGTTTTTTCGTAAATCTCCATACCACCCGACATTCTAAATCCAGCTTTATTGATTGAAGAACAAATAATCGGATTTTCAATGCCAACACTTTCCAACATCGCCAATAATTTTGGCATATTCATGGTGATAAATCCTGGTTCTACATTGTATTTTTTAATGACGTAATCATGATAGGCTTTTAAAATGTCTTTCATCCCAAGTCCCAATAATAAATCCGTCACTACATTTTGAAGAAAAATAACTGGAGTATTTATTTTCTTAAACATTTTCATTTCTGCATCCACCATCAATTCCATAATTGAAATATAATCCTTAGACATTACCGCCAATCCACCTTTAAACATGGTTCCGAAAAAATTACCCGGAACATATTGTTGAATGGTACCTACAATGCCTAATTCTGTAACGGCATTGGCATATTTATGTGCGTAAGGCATACATGGTAATATTGAAAAGTTCTTGTACTTTTCGGGATCTTGTCTTACCATTTCACAGATATTTATAATCCTATCGTGTGTAGTACACATAAACGTTTCGGTGCCTAAATCACGTGCAATATCTATGGTATCTAATATGGTTTTATCTTCTTTAAATTTTATAGATTGAGCCCTAGATTTCTCGTCTGATATATGATTAACCGCAAAAAATTGGTTGTCTCCAAATAATATTCTTTCCATTATGCGTTGTTTTTTTTGTTTTTTATCAAGCTGATTACTTTGTCTGTTTTTGCAGCTGATTCAAATGTGTTTTTATTGTTTGGAACTTCGCCTTTTATCGCTTTTATGAAATAATCTATTTGGGCAGAATACTCTTCACCGCGTAAATAAAAATCAACTTGCTCTGTTAGGTCTGTAACATATTTTACATTCCATCCTTTTGAATATCCTGTTGGACATTTGGCAGATTTGAAATAAACCCTTAACTCCGAAGCATCTGAAATAATTTTCCCTTCTGATCCAATAACGGTAATTGAAGTAGACATTTTTCGATACGTTTCTTCGCTCCAATTTACAGACAGAACGCCTGAAATTTTAGTTTCTGTTTCCAATAAGGCATAAACTGCGTCTTCAACTTTATTGGAATAAATGGGCTTTAATAAGCTGCCATGAACGGTATTTATTGGAGCTACAATATGATTTAATAAATCAATCACATGAGACGCATAATCCATTAAGCAACCTCCACCTTCTTCAGGATCAGAGCGCCAAGTATCTTGTTTCTTTTTCAACACAACAGGTCCATATGCTTCACCCAAAAAATGCTGAATGTTGCCAATGTGACCACCAGAAATAATTCTTTTCACTTCATCAAAAGTGCCAATAAACTTATTGTGATATCCTACTTGATTGATTAACTTTTTTTCTTTTGCAATAGCGGACAGTTTTTCACTTTGTTCATATTTCAAACAAAATGGCTTTTCCACAAACAAATGAATATTTCTATTTAATAATTCTTCCACAAAATCTGCGTGAAATTTTGTTGGAATGGCTACAAAAACAGCATCGGGCTTTACAGCATCCAACATTTTCTTGTAGTCTGTAAATGTTTTAAATCCTGAGTATTTCTCCAATACATCATTAACCATTTTAGAGGTGTCTGCAACACCCACAATTTCTACATCGGGGTGTGCACCTAATATAGAAAGATGCGAAATGCCCATTTTCCCGGCACCAATTAAGGCTACTTTTATCATTTTGCTTTATATTTTATTATTTCTGATTTAAATAATTGAAATGCTTTTTTCCCTTTTTCCATTAATTCTAAAGACGGCGATTGCTGATTTAATTCATTTAAAAAAGAATCGACTTTTTCTGCGGTAAGATTCGGTTCGTGGCGCATCAATTTTTTTTCAAGTAAATATCCATCCACATCCAACAATTCATCTTGATAAACAGAAATGGTTGGGATGCCTAAAATCGCTAATTCTCTCGTCATTGATCCTCCAGCGCCAATAAATATGGTACATTCTGTAGCAATGGTTTCAAAGTCAATTGGCTTATCTGGCACGTTTAGTTTATCAAATTTATCTTGTTTGTAATGTATATATTGTTGATTATCTCGGGTAAGAACGCAAATTTTATACTTATGTTGCAAGGTTAATAGCATTTCATCTAAAAAATTTTCTTTTCCCTTGTAATATTGGGCAGTTTGGGGCTCTGGACGAATGAAGATTTTAATGGTATGATCTGTATTGGCTTTTCTTTTCTGTTGAATGCGTTCACCCTTACTCCATAAATAAATACCTTCTTTTACACCAGGATATTGCGTTATTTTTTTTGCATTTACACCCAGTTTCGCAATTTTTTCAATCGCTAAATTCTCAGGTATTAAAATTTTATTGGCAAAAATAAATGCAGGTTTGTTGCCCATCGCATGTTCGGTGTCAGTGGTATAAATGGAAGGGATTCCCAATAATTTGGCTACTATTGGCGAATGAAATGAACTTTGCGATATGGCTAAATCTGGTTTCAAAGGAGCTAGAAATTTTCTCAATTGTAATACTCTAATGGGATAACCGAATATTTTCCTGTAAATATTCTTGCCATAATATTCACCTATTACGGTATGTTTCAATCCACGTTGATCAAGCAATTGCACCGTATTGGCTAAAGGCCTTGAAGTGATTATGATTTCATGCCCATCTGATTCAAGTTCCCTAATTAAGTCGTGAAACATGTTAATATGCGGAGAATTAGATAAGTCGAACCAGATTTTCATTTATGTATTTTTATTGGGTAAATTTTTTGTTTGATTTCAATAGTTAAAATCTGAAGATTGATAAAATTATGTTTGATTCGGTTTGTTGGGAAAATGATTTAGATAAACAGTAAATGACAAAAACATCCACGCTTGCGACCAACGCATGTATGGAATTTTAGAAGTGATGTATTTATTTATTTGATAATAAAAGTATCCTTTTTTAGACTGCATTTTATCAATTGTTCTATTTAATACATTATCTAATAATGCTTTGTGCTCATTAAGTTTGTTTAGCTTTTCTAATGTAATGACTAACTGTGATGACGCATGTATGTCAATAGGATAAATGCTATTGTTGTAATATTTTGCGATACCAGTTTCTGTAAAGAAAGTTTGTAAATAATATTCAAATCCTGATGACAATTGTTTGGTATAAGAATTATCATCAGTATATTTCATATAATCAGCAATACATTCTAAGTTATAACCCGTATGGAAATTGTCAATCCATTGATGGAAGGGTAGCGCACCGTAACTCCAAGACCCATCTTCTTTTTGGCAATTGCAACAATAGTTCATTACGGATTTAGCCGTATCAAAAAGCATTTTTTCTTTTGTAAAAAAATAAACCCTTGCCATCAAACGTGCCCCAAGTAATGAGGCATTGTATACAACGCTTTTGTCTATTGGAGAATATGAAAATGCAAATGAATTTTCGTTTTCAATGGTGCGGTTCAAATCATTTAAAATAAAATCACAAGTTGATCTAGCAGATTGTAAAAGCTTTTCATCTTTGGTGATTTCATATGCATCT
>CALQKL020000206.1 GCA_943331145.2 Chitinophaga pinensis | reverse complement strand
GTTTTCAACGGCATGAAGAATGGCAGCAATGGCGAAGCGTTGAAAAATATTATTTTACTTGATGGCGAAAGAAAATCCACCGAACATAAGAAAGTGCAAAATAGCATCATCCAAACCATTGAAAACGAAAGCTATGAGTGGATTACGTTGCGGGTGGATGAGGATGGCAATATTAGTGAGGAGTAAAAATTAAATAACCTATTTAATTTTTTATCACTCCTCATAAAATCGGAGGTCTGGCATTATATCTTCGGTTTATTAAAATCAACGTTATATGCCAAATCAAAATTTAACCAAGCAAACAAGCTTAATTGAAATCAACATTTCTCCACTGGATCAAATTTATGATTCCTTACATGAAGAAGGACAAACCATTGTGCATTGCCTTTATGTTTCCAAAACAAAATACATCAATGGCGGCTGGGTAAATATTCATCCAACAACTTTTTTGGTACGCAATGAGGAAACACTTCCATTATTACACGCCGAAAATATTCCGATGGCACCGAGTATGCACATGTTTAAGAGACCTGGCGAATTAAAACATTTCACCCTCATTTTTCCAGCCATACCTAAAGAATGGGAAGAGTTTAGTTTGATAGAAGAATGTAGCTCTGGCGGTGGGTTTGTTGTAAAAAATCTTTTACGAAATGATTCAGGTGTGTATCAAGTTTCACTGTATTAAGATAAAATTTTTCAGTCCTCAAATAGTTGGAGGTTTAGGTATTTAAGTTTGAAGTATAAAAATCATAATTATGTTAGAACAAGCTATGCAATCTCCATATATTTTGGAGGAAATTAAAAAAACAAGTTGGGAAAATCGTGATGTTATCAATAAAATTTTATTGTTATTCAGATTGATGAAAAAGAACAGATTAAGTGCAGCAGAAGGCCATGTTTATTTTTTGCTGCGTAATCAATACGAAGAAGCCTATTTGAATTTGTTAAGAGAAATGGATCCCATAAAGTATCAGATTTATCTAGAAGAACAAGAGAAACTATTGCTACAAAAAGAAGCATCCCATCAAAATGAAATTAAAAGACAACAACAAATCGTAGAGCAAGAGAAAAAAGATTATGAAATGTGGTTGTCGATTCAAAAAAGAGCTTAATACTATTTTTCAATTTTAAATTAAATATTCATGCCAGAATTTTCAGCTGCATTATTTGCAACACAAGAGCGACCTCATGGTCCAGAACATCGATTAGTAGCACATGCCTTATTATTTGAAGGAAATCGTCCTTATTGGGAAGTGTACATTGGAGGTAAAGTTTTTAGATTTATTACAAATCCCGATTTTCTTTTAGAAGATGGGTTGTGGCAATTAAATAATTATTGTCAAATTCCAGCATCAGAATACAAACATGATGTGAGTGATAATGCACCCATTACATTGGAAGAAGAGTTTGGAGAAGACATTTGCAAACAGTCGAGAGAAAACATCGCTAAAGAATTATCTGAAACAAATCTTCATTTCAAATTCGTAGAATGGCCCGGCTATTTGCTGAACAAATGGAATGATAAAATAAATGATTTAAAGAAAGCAGGCATCAACATCACTGCTCATGCTTAGATTATTTGTAATGCGCAATGGTTTTTAAAAGTGATTCTTTGATTTGTTTTTTCAAAGCAGCTGGCTGAACCACTTTACAAAATGCACCCATGGCCAAAATTCGATTAATCAATTCATGGTTGATGTTTACCGTCATTTCGATATCAATACCAACCTTGGTTTGTTTGATTAGTTTTTGAGATGCGTGTATGGGTTCGAGCTGTATTAATTTATGATAGGGGTCTTGAATGGAAAGCACAACCTTACTTGGTTTGGTTTCGCTTTCCATGATTCCTACAGAGTGTTGCAGAAAATTATCGGCATTAAAATCAAATCGATGTTTTTGTACTTTTTCAATGGTTTCAACGTCTTGTATTCTATCCAATGCAAAAGTGAGATAATCATTTCTTTCCGCAACCCATCCAATCAAGTACCAACGGTTGCGATGCTCTTTTAATAGTTTGGGATAAACGGAATAATCTTTTACTTCTTTTTTATAAATATTTTCGTACCGAATTTTTGTAATCCACCTGTTTTTTAATGCAGGTAAAATGATTCCAATCCAATCATAACCTGATGTGGCATTGCCAGTTTCAAACTGAATGAATTTATCAAAATCTTCTTCTTCCAAATCCATCAATAAATTAAAACGGGTATTTATTTTATCTATCGCTTGTTTAAAATCTTTGAATATGGTTACGTGCGAATATTGATGTAACAGGTTGGCAGCATATCTCAATCCATCCCATTCATGATCTTCGAGTTTTAAATCGGAAATGGAAAATCCTTGTTCGGCATAAAAATATCCTTTGTTGATTTTACTATATTCAATCGGAGCATCATAACCATTGGGCTGACTTAATTTCATTTGTCGGATGTCCTTTTCAATGGTAGAAGTTGAAATCCCTCCTCTGATTTTTTTACTACAAGCTTTGGCTAAATCCTCAAGCGTGGGGTAGGGCTTTAAATTATTGGTTAAACAACTATCAATTATTTTATGTCTGGAAACGGCAGATTTTAATTTTGGCATGTAGTAAATTTATTGAATAATTTTTAGAATCATAAACAACGCATAAAAACTAATCTTCTTCATAGATATCAAAATAATCTTCGGGCGAATTTTCCAAATAATCGATTTCACCAGTAAATAATCGTTTTAATAAATCAATTATTTTCTCTTTTTCGTAAGCGGCCAATTGATACGGATGGTTGTTGGAAAATTCATTCAATGCATCATTGCAGATTTCATGATAGTATTTTAGCTTTTCAATTTCAGCATCTTGTTTGTCTTCTAATTGGAAATCCATATTTATAATTTTGTCGTAAATATAAAAATGTTACTCCTCCAACTATTGGAGGAGCTGAAAAAAATATGTCATTTTCTAATCTCTTTTCTTTCAAACCCATTTGTTATAAAAATCAAAATTGTTTCTTAAACAAATTGTCTTTAACATTTCATTTTGGTCAATCCATATTTTTCATTTGTAGATTCATTCCACAAAGCAAAAATCTCCTTCATTTGATCATAACTCTATAATTTTTTTTTCGCGTTCGTTTTTTTCTCTACCCTATACTTTTTGTTTTCATAATTGATTTTTCGCAACCACTTTTATTCACCTTTTAAATTTAATTGTATGAATCGTAAATCCATCTTAATCATCGTCGCAATTATTGTCTTGATTATTTTAATCATTTCAAAATGCAATTGTAGAAGTGAAACCAATACAGTTGTAAAATTTGTAAATCCACCAATTAAACAAGCAGATGTGCCTTTTACCGATTACACCGTTGATGCTTCGAAAGGAGATACCATTATGTATGGTTCTGGGAGTGTATTATTATTTCCGCCAGATGCTTTCGTAGATAAAAATGGCAATGTGGTAAAGGGTGATGTAAAAATTAAATACCGCGAATTTTCAAATCCTGTGGATCAATTCTTATCTGGCATACCGATGGATTATGATTCTGGAGGCGTTAAATATACGTTTGAATCTGCTGGTATGTGCGATATTCAAGCTTTTAAAAATGGAGAGCCAGTGTTTGTCAATAAAAACAGCAAACCTGAAATTAATCTTGCAACATCGAATATAGATCCCGCACAAAATTTATACTATTTAGATACAGTTTCACAACAATGGGTGAATCGAGGCAAAAGCGAAATTCTTGTTATGGGGAAATCAAACGTTGTTGTTAAAAGTCCGATTGCTGAAGAAATTGAATTGCCAAAACCAGTACAACCTTATAAGGTAGACGATCAATTGCCCATTATAAAAGTCACCATCGATTCTGGATCTTTTGCCGAATTGATGGCGTATAATAATTTGAAGTTTCAATTGGATAAATCAGAAAACAGATTTAATGGGGATGATTCGAAAATAGTATGGGATGACATCAAACTTAAAAAAGGAAGTCAATACGGAATGTATAACATTCAGTTTGTAAAAGCATCCGAAAACATAAAAAAATCGGTCGAGTATAAAGTAAGGCCAGTGTTGGAAGAAAAAGATTATGCTAAAGCAATTCGCATTTATGATAATCAATTGAAAAAGTATAACCAGAAAATTGAAGACAGGAAAATTGCTGACAAAGCCAATAAAGCTCAATATGTAAAG
>CALQKL020000205.1 GCA_943331145.2 Chitinophaga pinensis | reverse complement strand
GTAAAAATGGATTTATTAAAATTGAAAGGTTTGCCGTTAATTGTAAACAAAAATGCAAGCAATTGTCAATTTGTTTTTGTGCAGCTTCTGTTGGTTTGCCATCTTCTCCAATTTGCTTTGCTACAATCCATGGCTCTTTATCCTGCATGAATTTGTTTCCTTTTCTGGCAAGGTCAATTACTTCAAATAAAGCATCGCGATATTTATAGTTTTCAATGTTTGCTTCAACAACTTGTTTCGCATTTGAAATGTCAGCCAATAATTTCCTGTCTGCCTCGTCTATTATTTCTTGATGAAGCGGTGGCACTTTTCCGTTGCATAATTTATGCATCAATACAAAAGTTCGGTTTACAAAGTTCCCAAATATCGATACCAATTCACTATTTAATGCATCTTGAAATCCTTTCCAAGTAAATTCGCTGTCTTTGGTTTCTGGTGCAATTGCGGTTAGATAATACCTAAGTGCATCCACCATCATTCCACCGCCATTTTCTTTTTTTACAAAATCATTGATGTAATCATCCATTTCTATACTCCATCCTCTACTTGTACTCATTTTATCGCCTTCCAAATTCATGAATTCATTACTTGGAACGTTGTCTGGTAAAATGTTTCCATGCAATTTCAACATCACTGGAAATATAATGCAATGGAAAACGATATTGTCTTTGCCAATAAAATGCACCAATTTGGTGTCTTTATCTTCCCAATAAGGTTTCCAATCTTTATTGTTATCAAGCGCCCATTGTTTGGTAGCACTGATGTAGCCGATAGGCGCGTCGAACCAAACGTAGAGGACTTTGCCTGCCCCACCGGGCACATCGCTTGGTATGGTAACACCCCATTCCAAATCTCTTGTTACCGCCCTTGGCTGTAAACCAGCATCAATCCAGCTTTTGCATTGTCCCAATACATTTGTCTTCCAATCGGATTTATGGTTTTCAAGTATCCATTCACGTAAAAATTCTTCGTGCTTGTCTAAAGGTAAATACCAATGTGTCGTTTTCTTTTTAGATGGAGGATTTCCACTCAACGTACTTTTTGGATTAATTAGTTGCTCTGGACTTAACGAAGTGCCACATTTTTCACATTGGTCGCCATATGCGCCTTCACTTGAACAAATTGGACAAGTACCAATAATATATCTATCTGCTAAAAAGGTATTGGCAGCATCATCAAAATATTGCTCTGATTCTTTTTTAATTAAATCGCCATTATTATTCAGCTGTGTAAAAAATTCTTGAGCTGTTTCATGGTGTATAGGCGAAGAAGTTCTGTGATAAATGTCAAATGAAATACCTAAATCCTTCATATTGCTTTCAAGCAAAGCATGATATTTATCTACAATGGCTTTTGGTGTGGTGTTTTCTTTAATTGCCTGAATGGTAATTGCAGCGCCGTGTTCATCGCTTCCACATACAAATACAACATCACGTTTTTGAGCCCTGAGATAACGGGTGTAAATATCTGCTGGTAAATATGCACCTGCTAAATGCCCAATATGCTTTGGTCCATTGGCATAAGGTAGTGCTGAAGTAATTAAGTATCTTTTTGGATTGTTCATGGGTGCAAAAATACCGTAAAAGGAGGCAATTGCCAATAATTTGGGTAGGTCAATTGACACGAAGGCACGAAGTTTTTTTTGACACGAAGACACGAAGGCACAAAGACACGAAGGGTTTTTTATAAAAAAAATAGAAAACTTAATGATAGAAAATGCTTCCAAACTTTTGTAAGGGTTGATTGTAAGGGTTGAAAATTTTCAACCCCTACAAACCTCACAAACCTCTCAAACCTCTCAAACCTTTTCATACTTTCCGTACTTTCCGTACTTTTGACTTCACCACCATGAACCGTAAAAATTTCCTCTCATCAACAATTACTTTATTGGCAGCTTCATCTGTTTCGGGTAAGTCTGCAAATGATGCAATGACCTTGTTATCAGATGAAGAAAATTATTGTACAAAGCCACCATTTCTTAATGTTGGAGATACCATCGGAATTACTTCTCCTGCAGGTTCGATTTCATTAGAAGATATTCAACCCGCGGTAAACAAATTAACCGAATGGGGATTTAGGGTTAAAATTGGTAGCACCATCGGAAAGAAACATTTTACTTTTGGCGGAACAGATGAAGAACGGCTTTTAGATTTTCAAGAAATGCTAGATGATAAAAACATTAAAGCCATCATGTGCGCAAGAGGAGGCTATGGCATATTGCGCATCATTGATCAATTGAATTTTAAAGGGTTTGTTTCCAACCCCAAATGGATTATCGGGTTTAGCGATGTAGCTATATTACATAGTCACATAAATCGAAACTATAAAATTGCTACCATTCATTCCAAAATGTGCAATAGTTTTTTAAAAGATTGGACGCTTGCCGAAGATGTGCAATTAAAATCAATACTAACCATTCATGATTGTTTAATGGGGAAAGCATTAAGTTATGATGCAAATCCAAATTCATACAATCGCTTAGGAAAAGCCAATGGAGTTTTGATTGGTGGAAACTTACGTGTTATTGAAAGTCTTTGTGGCAGCGCATCTGAAATAGATACAAAACATAAAATTTTATTTTTAGAAGATACTGAAGAGTATTTGTATAACATCGATAGAATGTTGTGGAATTTAAAACGAAGTGGAAAGCTGACACATTTAAAAGGATTAATTATAGGCGGGTTTAAAATAAAAAAAGACGAAGCAGGACAAGAATTTGGGTTGCGATTAGAAGAAATGGTTATGGAAAAAGTGAAAGAATTTTCGTTTCCAGTTTGTTTTGATTTTCCTGTTGGGCACCAAAAACATAATGAAGCATTAATTTGTGGAATACAACACGAATTAAACGTTGATGATCAAAAAGTAACGTTGAGTTTTAATTAAGAAGTTGAAACTATTGATTGGGTTTTATTTATTACTTTTAACCATTCTCCAAAAACAATTCATATGCAAAGAGTATTTATTTTAATCATCACAATTTGTTTAGCCAATACAATACAAGCTCAGCAAAAACTGCTCACCATTGAAGATGCCATGCTTAATGCTCGAACTTCACTTGCTCCTGAAAATTTAAAGCAACTTCAATTTATTAAAGGCACCAATAATTATGTGTATTTAAAAAAAGATAACGGCACCGAGAAGTGGATGTCAGGCAATTTTAATGATGCTAAGGAAACAGAATTTTTGTCGCTTTCAGCATTTAATGCTTTTTTGAAAAAAGGCTCTATAGATACCGTTACTGCTATGCCTGCAATTTCATTTTCAAAAGACAATTACATCGCAACCATAAAAGGACAAAAGATTTCAATCCGTCCATCAACCAATAAAGTTGAGGTGATTTTGAATAGTAAATTCTCAGATAAAGAATATGTAGAAACCAGTGCAGCTGGATATATTTCTTATGTAGAAGGGAATAATTTGTTGGTGGCTAAAAATGGAAACATAAAACAAATTACTGCTGATGGCAGCGAAAAATTAGTCTATGGATCAACGGTACATCAAAGTGAGTTTGGCATTACTAAAGGCACATTTTGGAGCAATAATGGAAAGTTGTTGGCGTTTTATAAAATGGATCAATCTATGGTTCCAGATTATCCAATCATTGACTGGAGCAATCGTCCGGCCAAAGTTACCAATGTAAAGTACCCAATGGCAGGGGATTTAAGTCACCATGTTACACTTGGTATTTATAATGCAGAAACTGAAAAAACAATTTGGGTTAAAACCGAAGGCCCCGAAGAGCAATACCTTACCAATATTGCATGGAGCCCCGATGATCAATTTGTGTACATCGTAATTGTAAATAGAGAACAAAATCATTTTAAAGTAAATCAATACAATGCAACAACTGGCTTATTTGTAAAAACGTTGTTTGAAGAAACGGATGCTAAATACGCAGAGCCATTGGTGCCTATGCAATTTGTGAAAAACAACCCAGCGCAATTTATTTGGCAAAGCAAAAGAGATGGCTGGAACCATTTGTATCTCTATAATGCAGATGGCAAATTAATTTCTCAACTTACTCAGGGCAATTGGGAAGTAACTGAAGTAAAAGGGTTTGATGAAAAAGGAGAAAACTTATTTTTTGTTTCAACGATTGTATCTCCCATTTCAAAAAACTTGTGCAGCGTCAATTTAAAAACCGGAAAAGTAAAAACAATTACAGAAGGTGAT
>CALQKL020000204.1 GCA_943331145.2 Chitinophaga pinensis | reverse complement strand
TTTTTCATATAAAAAATAGTTCAAAGATTAAAATTGAAAATGCAATCTTGTTAGACAAGTCAAATGGGTTTAAAAGATTAATTTGCAATGCACATTTCAAAATAAAGGTACAAATATGAAATATTATATTATTGCTGGAGAAGCAAGTGGCGATTTACATGGAAGTAATTTAATTAATTCATTAAATAAACTGGATACTAAAATTGAAGTGCGTGCCTGGGGCGGAGATTTAATGCAGGGTGCAGGAGCTAAGGTTATAAAACATTATAGAGAATTGGCTTTCATGGGGTTTACAGAAGTTATAAAAAACCTTGGAACGATTTTAAAAAATATTTCATTCTGTAAAAAGGATATTTTAGAATTCTACCCCGATGTATTGATATTGATTGATTACCCTGGTTTTAATTTGCGTATTGCAAAATGGGCAAAATCAAAAGGCATAAAAGTGGTGTATTATATTTCTCCGCAAATTTGGGCTTGGAAAGAAAATAGAATTAGTATCATCAAATCAAGTGTTGATAAGATGTTGGTGATACTTCCTTTTGAATCTACTTTTTATAGCAAATGGAATTATATAGTTGATTATGTAGGACACCCACTTGTAGAAGTGGTAGAATCATTTATTCAAAATCAAAACACACCAAGAAAAAACTGGGAATCACGATCAATAATTGGCATTTTACCTGGCAGTAGAAAACAAGAAATAAAAATTAAACTTCCCATTATGTTGGAAGTTGCCAAACAAATGCCCAAATTTCAATTTGTAGTTGCCAAGGCTCCTGGAATTGAAGATGAATTTTATGATGATTTATTAAAAGATTTAAAAAATGTTAGCACGTTAAAAAATCAAACTTATCAATTACTATACGAAGCAAAAGCTGCGCTAGTTACTAGCGGAACGGCGACTTTAGAAACGGCACTTTTTGGAGTACCTCAAATTATATGCTACAAAGGAAGTACCATATCTTTTGAAATTGCAAAACGAATTATCAAAATAAAATACATTGGTTTGGTAAATTTAATTATGGAAAAACCAGTTGTAAAGGAGTTGATACAACATGATTTAACTACAGAAAATATAATGAATGAATTAAATTCAATATTGAATAATGAATCAAAGCAACATCAAATTTTTGAAGATTATGCCACTTTGAAAAAACTATTGGCTTCAGGTGGTGATGCTTCAAAAAATGCGGCAGATATTATTTATGGACTTATAAAATAATCTACTATTTTTTAAAAAACAATTTCACAATTATAACTACTATAGCAAATAAGAATAAGAAAATTGACAATCGATTTATTCCATGCATATACTTCATCCATTGGGTATTTTTTGCATTCGGGTCTTTCTTTTTTAAAAATAGATATTCTGCCAATTGATTTTTTATATTCATAAAATCTAATTTCTACTATTAACAATATTGAGGTTAAATTGTTTGTAATTATTTATTTTCAAATAGCCACCATCTAGCTTTTCTCACTTTTTTGTATTTCAAATCAAATTTTTCGATGGCATTTTTTTTAAGGTGATTTATGGCATCCTCAACAGAATCGGTAAACAAACAAAGCGACAAATCGTCTGAAGAAATGGTGCCTTTTGCTTTCATTAAATCAATATGACCAATCAATTCTTTGTGGTATTCGGTATCAAAAACTATAATAGGAAATTCTTTAAGCATGTGTGTTTGTATGAGTGTTAGTGCTTCAAAATACTCATCCATTGTCCCAAAGCCACCGGGCATTACAATAAAAGCATAAGAATATTTTATGAGTAAAGTTTTTCGTACAAAAAAGTATCGAATATTTACAAATGTATCGAGGTAATCATTTTCTTTTTGTTCGAATGGAAGCACAATATTACACCCGACGCTCCTACCACCTACTTGCTTTGCGCCTTTATTTGCCGCCTCCATAATACCAGGACCTCCTCCTGTCATAACCGTAAAGCCAAGTTTGGCCACTTGCGCAGAAAGTTCTTCTGTTTTTTTATAATAAGGATGATTTTCATTGAAACGGGCAGATCCAAAAATGGTGACACAAGGACCAACAAAATGAAGTTTTCTAAATCCTCTAATAAATTCAGCAAGCACTTTAAATGCAAAGAAAAACTCTTGAATCCTGCTTTGCGGACCATCAAGAAATTGAATATCTTTTTTGTTCATATTTACAATAATTGAAAGCGTCACTTAAAAGTACGATGAATTTTTGTGTAAAATCTACCTATAAATTACTTAATCATATTTTTTATTCATTACATGTTTTTCAATCATATAATTCATACCTTAACAAAAATTAATCTTTATGGTATTTTTAATCTCTTCCATTACACCTGTAGTTATTTTCATGTTTTTGATATACAAAAAAGACAGCATTAAAGAGCCGATTGGGTTGTTGATGAAAAGTTTTTTTGGAGGATTTCTTACGATAATTATTGATTTAATATTGGTTAAACTTATCTCGCCTATTGGTGTTGGATTTAGTTCCGCTTTTGGCAAATCGTTTTTTGATGCATTTCTACAAGCTGGTTTTCCGGAAGAGTTTTCCAAATTTATTATCCTTTATTGGATTGTATGGAAACACAAAGATTTCGACCAACACTTTGATGGAATTATTTATGCTGTTTTTGTTTCAATGGGATTCGCTTTGGTTGAAAATTTATTGTATGTATATCAAGGCGGGATGAGTGTTGCATTAGCTCGGGCTGTACTTGCTGTACCTGGGCATGGATTTTTTGGAGTTGCAATGGGGTATTATTTTTCTTTAGCAAAATTCCATACTGGTCCTAAGAAAAATGAATTTTTGGCAAAATGTTTTTTTGTTCCTGCTATCCTTCACAGCCTGTATGATTTCGCTTTAATGTACGCAGGTAACTCTGCTGAAAATCCATTCTTGGCTATACTTTTAATGATATCATTTACAGTTATTGTAATCTTAATTTGGAAACGTGGATTAAAAAAAGTGGAATTACATTATCAGAAGGATAAGTTGGATGCGGGGGGAAATTAGGTTTAAATTGCTACGCTGGTTTGAGACACTTCGTTCGTGTAATTCGCTTCGCTGGTTTAATGTTTAATGGTTTAATGGTGGAAGTATTTTCCAATTGTGGGTTATTAGATGGTGGATACAAGATGTTGGAAATTAAATACACGACCTCTAGATCCTTTTCAACCTCTTAAACGTCTTAAACGACTTGAACGTTTTAAACCTCATTCACTTTGATGATTGGTGATAACAGCAACATCGGCAGACCTAAATTCCCAACCTTTTGAACGTATTGAACCTTTTGAACGTTTTAAACCTCTTTCGTTGCCTGTTCAACAATTTCATCCATTGAAATTGCAGAATGCGTTTCTTCATAAATACATTCGCCGCTTTTTATTAGTAAAATTTGGGGCGACTGATGAAATACATCAAACTGTTCGGCTATTTTATTGGAAATGTCTCGGTATTGAAGCAAATCGAGATAATGGAATTGAATATGATCAGGAAAACCACTTCGCTCTAACCTATTTTTTGCCATTATGCTTATTGAGCAACGAGTGCTATGCTTGAATATAGCTTGCGGTTTTAGATGCGATGCCTCAACCAATTTTTGCAATTGATTGATATCATTTAATGTTGTCCAATTCATAAAAAAAATTAACGATAAAGCATTTGTTGTGCAGGGCACCCTACTCTTCTACTTCCGCAAGATGTCAGTATAATTGTGAAAGCCGATAACAATAATGCGAATAAAATGATTTTTTTCATATTGTATGATTTTTCAGATTCAAATATAAGATTTATTTGGAAGAACGAAATTCATTTGTATTTATTACATTTGACTCAAATTATTTTTTAACTCCATAATATAAAAATATGTTATCCTTAATCCGTCCAATTGCTTTTCTTGATTTAGAAACAACTGGTGTCAATTTGTCTACAGATAGAATTGTAGAAATAGCCATTGTAAAAATAATGCCTGATCAAACGCGTCAAGTAAAACGCAAATTACTTAATCCCGAAATGCAAATTCCGGTTGCTTCAAGTGATATTCATGGCATAACCAATGAAATGGTGAAAGATGCACCAACATTCAAACAAGCAGGTAACGAAATCAAACAATTTTTACAAGATTGCGACCTTGGAGGATATAACAGTAATCGTTTCGATATTCCGATTTTAATGGAAGAGTTTTTACGCGCCGGCATGGATGTAGATTTGAGCAACAGAAGAATGAT
>CALQKL020000203.1 GCA_943331145.2 Chitinophaga pinensis | reverse complement strand
TAGATCCACAATCAGCGTAGCAATGAAAAAAAATGATCCTGATTTTTTGGTGATTAAGTTTCCATTTTTGCCTATCCATCCCAAGCCAGATTTCTTTGCCCACGCACGTTCCAGCACGGGCGCACTATCTACAAATCCTCTGCCTTCAATAGCTCCTAATTTTTCGCGTAATAAAAATAAAAACTCATGTAACTTGGTTTTTATCACCTCATGATAATCCTTTCCATAAGCATATTTGGATATTTTATTTTCTTCAGCAGATTGCTTTTGTTCAGGATAATAATTTAATAGTAGAGTGATTACGGATTTTGCACCTGGCATTAATACCGTGGGGTCGATGCGCTTTTCAAAATTACGCGACATATACTCCATGTTGCCTTGCATATTTTTATTCAGCCATTGCTCCAATCTTCTGGCATCTTCATCTAACTTTTCAGCTTTTGCAATGCCACAATAATCAAATCCCAATCCAGTTGCAATGGATTTTACCAGCAAACTATTTTGAAAAAGTTGATTTCTATTGGCATCTAAGGGTGTCATGCTTTGAAAATTATTTTACTCGTTTTCTTCTAAATGTAGTTTATGAAAAAAACGATGCAACACAGGCGTAAGAAAAATACCAAATGTGGTTAGAAAGGTAATGCCACTAAATAACGCATATATCGAAGCAAATACTTTCGCCGTTTTTGTTAGCACAATGTTGTTATCTACTACTGGTCCCATTCCACTTAATATCATCGATGCATTCAACAAGCTATCGTACCAATCAAATTCGGGGATGGTTAATTTATAGCCTAGCATTCCTATAAACAAACTGAAAATTAAAATGACAAAAGCAATTAAAGCATTGGTCTTTAATCGCTTTCGATATACATGTATTGGCGCTAATTGCTGTTTCTTATGTTCGTACATAATTCTAAATTAGTTTTAAAATGTGATGTCGTAACCAAATAATCCAATTATTTCAAAGTAGCCAAATGAATGTTTTACATAACTGTTTTTAAACTGAGTGGTGTTTGCCAATGCATTGGTGTATTTTACAAACCCAGTTTTAGCTGTACCTTCTATAAAAAATCTTTTTCCCAAATAATATCTCGCGCCACCTTCCGCACTTATGTTATATCCTGCAATGTGAAATTTGTTATTCAAACGATCGCCTTTCCAGGTGAAGTCAGTTCTTGGAATATTAATTCCCGCTCCCAATTTCCCTATTAAATTCAACATGGGTCGATTGCTTTTTTGCTTTTTCAACATGTTTTTTTGCCACACATAATTGAAATGTAAAAAATTCGCTCCGTCGGTATGCTCAACATGCAAAAAACGATTTCTTTCTAATACGCTGTCTCCATTTACGGCTTGTCCTTCGATGGTACCAGTCACCAATACACGTTGAAAATCATCCACCACATATTTTGCATGATCAAAATTGATTTCTATTGCACGCGTTTTTGATTCGTTTAAATAAAATCCAATGCGGTAATTATATTGAGGGATTGAAATGTCTAATGGACTATCATATATACCCGACAAATCCGGCTTATCGCTTGCCGTTACTTTATGCAAAACAAAATCACTTCCATTATTCAACTTAAAATGCAAATTACTTTTGGTGTACCATTCTGTATTATATCCCCATTGAAAATACATGCCTTTTATTTTCAACTTTTGTCCAATGGCATTTGATGTTGTTATTGTAAATATTAAAATGAAGCTTAGTATTCTATCCATTCCGATGTTTTTAATTTATGCGTCAAAACTATGATAAGTTTCATCAACATGCATTACAATTATCACATCGTCTTTATATTTTTTTATCGATTTTTAATTTGTGAGTAGGATAAAATTTTTTCTTTTTAATCCTAGTGTTAAATGAAAAAATGTCTCATTTAATTGAAGTTACGTGCCATAATAGCAAAAAAAATGAATTGGATTGTCTTTTGATTTGTTCGAATTTGAATAAAACAAAATAATAAACACATGAACCTGAATAATTTTACCATCAAAGGCACAGAAGTGATTCAACAAGCACAACAGCTTGCCTTTAATCAAAAAAATCCGGCGATAGAAACAGAGCATATTTTAAAAGCCATGCTCACGATGGAAGATTCTCCCATTGAATACCTACTCAAAAAAAACAACGTTACCATTAATGTATTGGATCAAAAGTTGAATGAGCTTTTAGAGAAACTGCCTCAAGTAACTGGCGAGCCCGCCCAATCATTGGGCAGAGAAGTGAATGCCATGATTTTAAGGGCTGGGTCTGTTTTGAAATTATTTTCAGACGATTTTGTTACGCCCGAACATTTATTACTAGCTATTTTACAAGGAAAAGATATCGTTTCTAAATTGCTAAAGGATGCAGGCTTAACAGAAAAAGGATTAATTGCAGCCATTACAGAACTTAGAAAAGGCAGCTCCATAAAATCTCAAACACAAGAAAATACATTCAACACCCTTAATAAATACGCGAAAAATTTAATTGAGTTGGCGCGTGCTGGAAAGTTAGATCCAGTTATTGGACGTGATGAAGAAATCAGAAGAACATTACATATTTTAAGTAGACGATCAAAAAATAATCCCATTTTAGTTGGGGAGCCAGGTGTGGGTAAAACAGCCATAGCAGAAGGTTTGGCCATGCGGATGGTTAATGGCGATGTGCCAGATAATTTAAAATCGAAAGTGATTTATGCGTTGGATATGGGACTATTGATTGCCGGAGCAAAATACAAAGGAGAATTTGAAGAGCGTTTGAAATCTGTGGTAAAAGAAGTTACAGATAGTGAAGGTGAAATCATTTTGTTTATTGATGAAATTCATACGCTTGTTGGTGCGGGTGGGGGCGATGGTGCGATGGATGCCGCTAACATTCTTAAACCAGCTTTGGCTAGAGGCGAACTTAGAGCCATTGGTGCCACTACATTAAATGAATATCAAAAATATTTTGAAAAAGATAAAGCGCTCGAACGTCGTTTCCAAAAAGTAATGATTGATGAGCCCAATGTAGAAGATGCGATTTCTATTTTACGTGGATTAAAAGACAGGTATGAAAATTACCACCATGTGCGTATTAAAGATGAAGCGATTATTGCAGCAGTGGAGCTTTCTAATCGTTATGTAACCGATCGTTTTTTACCCGATAAAGCCATCGACCTTATTGATGAAAGTGCGGCAAAATTGAAACTCGAAATGAATTCGATGCCTGAAGAATTGGACAAGTTAGAAAGGCAAGTTCGTCAACTTGAAATTGAACGCGAAGCGATTAAAAGAGAAAATGACGATAAGAAATTAAAAGAATTGAACACCGAAATAGCAAACCTCTCCGTTGAAAGAGATACTTATCGCTCGAAATGGAATCAAGAAAAAGAAATTGTTGAAAAAGTACAAACAGGAAAATCAAATATTGAAGCTTTAAAACAAGAAGCCGAACAAGCCGAAAGAAATGGAGATTATGGTTTGGTTGCAGAAATCCGTTATGGTAAAATCAAAGAGCAAGAAGAGATCATAAAAAAATATACACTTGAATTGGATGAGCTTTCTGAAAAACGATTGTTGAAAGAAGAAGTGGATAGAGATGATATTGCAGAATGTATTTCCAAAACCACGGGAATTCCTGTTTCAAAAATGATGCAAAGTGATCGAGAAAAATTGTTGCATTTAGAAACTGAATTGCATAAACGTGTGGTTGGACAAGAAGAAGCCATTGAAGCGGTTTCGGATGCCATTCGTAGAAGTAGAGCGGGTTTGCAAGATCCCAAACGACCAATAGGTTCATTTATATTTTTAGGTACAACGGGTGTAGGTAAAACCGAATTGGCCAAAGCTTTAGCCAGTTATTTATTTGATGATGATAGCATGATGACAAGAATTGACATGAGTGAATATCAGGAAAAACATGCCATCAGCAGATTAATTGGTGCGCCTCCGGGATATGTGGGTTTTGATGAGGGTGGACAGCTTACCGAAGCCGTTCGAAGAAAACCGTATTCTGTAATTCTATTGGATGAAATTGAAAAAGCGCATCCAGATGTTTTCAATGTTCTTTTGCAGGTTTTGGATGATGGAAGATTAACCGATAATAAAGGCAGGGTGGTGAATTTTAAAAATACCATCATCATAATGACCAGTAATTTGGGCAGTCAAATCATACAAGACAATTTTGAAAAAGTAACCGAATTGAATAAAGAAGCTGTTGTAGAAAGTACTAAATCGGAAGTAATGGTAATGTTGAAGCAAACGATT
>CALQKL020000202.1 GCA_943331145.2 Chitinophaga pinensis | reverse complement strand
GTCCTAAACCTTTTCCTTCAGCGGCACCTTCAATAATTCCGGGCAAATCGGCAATACAAAAGCTTCGAGAATCGCGGTATTCCACCATCCCCAATTGAGGTACTAAAGTAGTAAAAGCATAATCTGCAATTTTAGGTTTTGCAGCGGTGATGCATGAAAGCAATGTTGATTTTCCTGCATTTGGAAATCCTACCAAACCTACGTCTGCCAATACTTTAAGCTCCAAAACTTTTATACCTTCAACACCTTCTTCACCTGGCTGCGCATATTCAGGTGCTTGGTTGGTAGCACTTTTGAAGTTGGTATTTCCCAATCCACCTCTGCCACCTTTCATCAAAATTATTTCCTGACCATCTTCTAATATTTCTGCTTCAATAACATCTGAATCTTCAGATTTTGCGATTGTACCTAATGGTACTTCGATGATGATGTCTTTTCCGTTTCTGCCTGTGCAGTTATTGCCCGCACCATTTCCTCCATCTTCAGCCAATACATTTTTGAAATAACGTAAATGAAGCAAGGTCCATAATTGGGCGTTGCCTTTCAAAATGATATGCGCACCTCTTCCACCATCGCCACCATCAGGACCACCCATAGCGGTTAATTTGTTGCGCATAAAATGCTTACTTCCAGCGCCACCATGTCCGCTTCTACAAAATATATTAATCTGATCTACAAAATTTGATTTTTCCATCAGGGCAAAGGTAACAAAATGAAGAGGGGTTTAAATCAATTTTTTTTGTTTGTTTATTGTTTGTGGTTTGTAGTTTATTGTTTGTTGTTAATCCATCCAATGGTAGAAACCGTCTACTATTAAAAACATATTAAGATAGAAACTGTAAAATTAGGAACGAAATGCTATTTAGTATATGGCATCTAGTATCTCCTACTATCTTACTTCCTAACAAAAATTTTAAAATGGAACATGCATTCAACCACAAACCACAAACCACAAACCACAAACCACAAACCACAGACAACAAACAACAAACAACAAACAAAAGTCACATTACGAAGCTAATCATGCAAATTAAACGAACCCCCATCTAGTATCTCCTTTAACTTTTCTTCTTATCTTGTAACCATTATTCCAAAAAAAATCACACATGAAAAAAACGATCTCTTTTCTCTTTTTATTTTCAATTATCATTACTGCTAACGCTCAAAAAAAAGAATTAACCAACGAGCAATTTTTTAAAAGCAATTTTAAAGGGATAATTAATAGCATGCCTTCGGGTTTTACCTGGATTGATGATACGCATTTTACATATAGCAAAGACGGAAAGAAATGGCTTTTTGATGCAAAAAATAATACGGAAAGAGAAGCCACAGATGCGGATAAAAAGGAAGAAACAAAAAAGTTACCAGCTGCGTTTTCAAAGGGCAATGATTTATTTATTAAAATAGATAATGCTGAATTGCAGTTGACCAATGATTCTGCAAAAGAAATAAATCCTACGATGAGCCCGGATAATAACTATGTAGCGTATACGAAGTTGAATGATTTGTACACAGTAAATATTTCTACAAAAAAAGAAACGCGTATCACCAATGATGGCAGTGATGTAATTTTAAATGGATATGCGAGTTGGGTGTATATGGAAGAGATTCTTGGTCGTGCTTCTCAATATCGTGCGTTTTGGTGGAGTCCAGATAGCAAGCAAATTGCGTTCTTTAGATCAAACGATTCTAACGTTCCTGAATATGTAATTACCGATGCGCCTGGTCAACATGGTGTGGTAGATAAAACAAGATATCCAAAAGTAGGCGATCCAAATCCGGAAGTAAAAGTTGGAATGGTATCACCAAACGGAGGAGATATTGTATGGGCTGATTTTGATGAAAAAAATGATCAATATTTTGGATTGCCATATTGGAAACCAGATGGTAAAACATTGTTGGTTCAATGGATGAATCGCTTACAAAACGAGTTGAACATTTTTGAAGTAAATCCAACGACAGGAAAGAAAACTGAATTTTTAAAAGAGACACAAAAAACATGGATAAACTTGGATGACGAAGGGAATAGAATTTCTTTTTTACAAAATGGGAAAGGGTTTATTTACATGAGCGATCAAACAGGATTCGAACATCTTTATTTTTACGACATCGCTGGAAAGCTAATCAATGCCATTACTACAGGCAAATACACAGTTACAGAAATAAACTTTGTTGACGAGGCAAACAGTGTTATTTATTTCACAGCACGCAAAGAAAATTCGGCACATAAAGATTTTTACAGGGTGAATTTGGATGGTAAAAAACTACAACGTTTAACCTTTGGAGATTATAACCACATGCAAATTAATCTTTCACCAAATGCTGGTTATTTTATCACTTCGTACAACAATGTATCTACGCCAACAAAAATGTCTTTGGTGAGCAATAAAGGAAAAGTAGTAAAAGATATTTTTGATTCAAAAGGAAATGATTTCGACAATACAGCTTTAGCCAAAACAGAATTAATCCGTGTAATGAGCGATGATAGTTTGTATAATCTTCCAATGAAAATTACATGGCCGGTGAATATGATTCCTGGAAAAAAATATCCTGTTTTAATTTCTATTTATGGCGGACCAAATGCAGGTACAGTAATGGATACATGGTCGTTAAACGGCGCTCAACAATGGTATGCAAAAGAAGGATTGATACAAGTAGCGATGGATCATAGAGCAAGTGGACATTTCGGAAAAGAAGGCGTAAATTATATGTATCACAATTTGGGTTATTGGGAAATGAAAGATTATTCAACTATGGTAAAATGGTTGATTGCTAGCGATCAAGCAGATCCGACGAAAATATGCATCACAGGATTTAGTTATGGAGGGTATTTATCTTCTTATGCATTAACATATGGTGCTGATGTATTTACACATGGCATGGCCGGCGGAAGTGTAATAGATTGGACACTTTATGATTCGCATTACACAGAAAGATTTATGGGTACACCAGCGAATAATGCTGCAGGTTATAAATCAAGTTCTGTATTGACGCATGCAGATAAATACAAAGGCATGTTACAAATTGTACATGGCATTGCAGATGAAAATGTGCATCTACAAAATAGTATTCAACTCACCAGTAAACTTCAAGACCTTAAAAAAGATTTTGAATTCATGACGTATAGCACTGGTCGCCATGGTTGGGGAGGAAACAAAGGAGCACATTTTCAAAATTTAAAAACGAAATTTATCTATAAAAATTTATTGGAAAAACCGGTTCCGAAGGAGATGTTGAAATAGGGGGGAAGAAAAATAAAGTAAAAATTTAAAAGTAAAAATTCAAAAATGGGTATAAATGATTTTTGAGTTTTTACTTTTTTTTTGAAATGAGAATTTGGCTGATGAAAGTTAAGACCAACAAGGATTCCATTTTTGTAGGAATTTACATAAATAGAACCCAATTCCATAATTTACATTTTTTATAAAAATGGAGCAGATGAGGATGTAAAAGAGATAATAATGGCAGCTAAATATTATTATCAATGATATAGAAATAATTAATTTAATTTTAAAATATTAATTAAAAAATCAATTAATAACAAAACCACAATGAAAAAATCGCTCATTATTTTTCTACTCATTTTATCAAATGTTGCTTTCGCTCAAAACAAATCAAAACAAGATGTGCTTAAATCACTAATTGGAAAATATGAATTGAACTCTATTTCTGCTTTAATGGGAGCCAATACTATGGTTGATTACAATAAAACTAATGGCAGATGGAAGGGATTTATGTCGATGAATATGGGTGGACAAAGAAATGGCGAAGCATTAAAAATAACCCCAGAGGTTCTGGTAAAATTAAATACAATGGAAATAATCGTAAACCCTGATTTATCTGTTGAATTTAATTGTAACAAAAATCAAATTGCAAATATCCCTTTTAAAGCGGATGGAATGGTTTTTGAAATCACAGGTACCATTGAAGATTTTAGTCCATTATATAAAATCAAACCAGAATTAACATTTGAAGATGCACAATTGTTTCTTTATGCGAAAGACTATACGGATGAAACAGCATTGGAGCCATATGACATTGCATACGTTACACCAAATACTATTGTTGTAAGTTATAATACTAAAATAAAAGAATTTGATGTTTGGCTTGTTAGATTAGAAGGTATGATGGCGTCATCTTATTATTCTTTTAAGAAGAGATTGGTTGTAAAAAAATAAAGCTTTTTTTTCATTATTGTTCATTGGCCAATAGTGTTGTAACCATTAAACCTGCAATGTAAACTAAACCATTAAACCTTTTTGTTGTGGTCC
>CALQKL020000201.1 GCA_943331145.2 Chitinophaga pinensis | reverse complement strand
TATTATTCATGAGCAACAAAAAAACACAGGTTTGGCTTCCTTTACTTTTTAGTATTTCAATGGCCATCGGCATTTTTATTGGCTTTAAAATGCGCGATCAATTTTCATCCAATTCATTTTTTTCTATTGAAAAATCTTCTCCCTTTAATGAAATAATGGGATTGATTAAAGATCGTTATGTAGACGATGTGAAAATGGATAAACTTTCAGATACTGCCATTGAAGCCTTGCTGACTAAGCTAGATCCACATTCCGTATATATTCCTGCATCTGAGTTGGAGGACATCAATAACGATATTGAAGGTAATTTTTATGGTATTGGCATTGAATTCGATTTCTTTCACGATACACTAAATGTATCTCAAATTTTAAAGGACGGCCCTGCACAAAAAGCTGGTATTTTATCCGGAGATCAATTTATAAAAGCAAATAACATCTTAATTGCAGGCGCTAAAATGGATGTTGATTCTATACGAAACTTATTAAGAGGTGCTAGAGAAAGCAAATTAACCCTTACCGTTTTAAGGAATAACAAATTGATTGCAATTCCAATTCAAAGAAATTTAATTCCAATAAACAGCATCGATGCTTCGTATATGATTGACCGTGAAACTGGGTTTATAAAAATCAATAAATTTTCTACGCATACTTACAAAGAATTCATGACTGCATTAACTGAATTGAATAAAAAAGGAATGCACAAATTAATTTTAGATCTTAGAGATAATGGCGGTGGAGTTTTGGATGAAGCCATTGAAATTGCAGATGAATTTTTATCTGAAGACAAATTAATTACTTACACAGAGGGAAAACATAGACCCAAAAAAGAATACCGTTGTAGAAGGATAGGACAATTTGAAAATGGAGAATTAAAAATATTATGTGACGAAGGCTCAGCTAGTGCTAGTGAAGTACTTATGGGTGCTTTACAAGATTGGGATCGAGCAACGATAATTGGTAGACGAAGCTTTGGCAAAGGACTGGTACAAGAGCAATACGACTTAAACAATGGAGCTGCTTTAAGATTAACTGTAGCTCGATATTACTCGCCAATGGGCAGATGTATTCAACGAGATTATACAAATGGAGGCAAAGCTTACTATGACGAAATAGAAATGAGATTATATAATGAGGATGACAGTGCACAACAATCCTACCAAAACAAAAACAGCAAAATTTTCACTACACCAAAAGGAAAAAAACTGTATGGTGGTGGTGGCATCACACCCGATATTTTTCTAGCACAAGACACTACTTCAATGATTAGTGCGATTCGCTTACTTTATTCAAAAGGAATAGCAAATCATTACGCTTTGGTGTATAGTCAACGTTTCAAATCTGTTTTAAAACAATTCAACAGTCCGATTTCCTTTGCCGAAAAATTCAACTTCTCTGATAATGATTGGAATGATTTTTCAGTGTTTTCAAAAAAAGATTCAGTTGATATTTCTACCATTAGTTCATCAGACAAAAAATATATCATTCAATTTATAAAATCTTCAATCGCCAGATATACTTGGAATAAAGAAGGGTATTATCAAGCTGTTAATGTTGATGATGAAATGATTAAGAAAGCGCGGGAGTAAATAGGTTTAAATCGCACGCTGGTTTAAAGTTTAATGGTTTAAGGTTGGAAGTATTTTTCTGTTGTTGAATTTAATAATCCCTGTTTTAATAACCTCATATATACTTATTCAATCCTTTCGGTTAGAAACCGATTGTTTTATCCGACACCGGTTTGGAAACCGGCGCCAATAAACATTTGAAATTTTGAAAACCTCCCAAACCTACTTTCTTTGATGATTGGTGAAAACACCAACATCGGCAGACGAAAACTCCAACCTCTTAAACGTCTTAAACGTCTTAAACATTTTAAACCTCTCAAACCCCTACGCCCCTACTCCACCTCAATTTCATCCACAAACAAATGCGTATCGCCACCAGCACCTTCATGCCAAGATGGGAGTTTGCCATATTGTTTGGCTACTACTCGAATGTATTGAGCAGGTTGAGTTTTAAATGTCGCTACTACTTTTTTTACCTGGGCATTCATATCTTCAATTTTCAAAAAATTGGAGCCATTAAATACTTCATGAAATTCCTTTCCATCTAATGAGACTTCAACTATAACTTGCTTTGGCATCACAATCCATGGACGAATATCTTGTAAAAAACCAGCTGTAACTTTTGAAATATTTTTTACTTCTTTCAAATTGATTACAGCATCAAAATCATTTAATTGATAACCTTGCCAATTCCCCATTCTCCAATTTGTTGTGCCATAAATTCCGTCTATTAATCCTGATGCGCCACCTCCTTCATATTGAGGTTCAAATGTGGTATTTAATTTCACCTCCCAATTATTAATTGCTTTTTTACATGTTGAAGTAGTAATAAAGCTATTGTTGTTTTTATCATCAATTGCTATTGCTTTAATTGTGGTAGTAGTATCTATAAAAAAGGGCTGTGTATATAAAATGGATTGTTGAGTTGGAAATGAACCATTGGTTGTGTAATACAATTTGACATTAGGTTGAATAGATTGTATTTGAATTTTTTGTTTGTCTTTAAATGATATCATTCCTCCTTCAATAGTTGGATTTGCAACAAAACTCCCCCCATCCCATTCATTTAATGGCTTTTGTAATTCATTCATTTGCAAAAGATTTGTTGGCTTTCCAATCATGTTAAACAATAATTTTCCACCTTCAGATATATCATAATGATTTAAATAATCGAATTTTAGTTTAACCGAGTTTTGATTTTTGAAAGTACTTAGGGAAGCCGATTTAATGTAAATATTTCCGTTAGATACTTCCGGAGCTGATATTACAAATTGCTTCCCATTTTCCAAATTAATGGTTGCTTCCGAAAATCGTGGCGTACCAATCATATACGTGTTATCTCCAGGTGTTACTGGATAAAAGCCCAAAGCACTCAATACAAACCAAGCACTCATCTGTCCACAATCTTCATTTCCAATTAATCCATCTGGATCATTTTTATAAAATTCACTCATCACCTTATGCGCGTAAAATTGTGTTTTTGAAGGATGATTCGTGTAATTATATAAGTATAAAATATGGTGGCTTGGTTCATTTCCATGTGCATATTGTCCAATTAAACCCGTAATATCACTTTGGTCTCTTCCAGTTGTTTTTGAATTTTCATTAAATAATGCATCTAATTTTTTCTCCAGATTTTTCTTACCTCCAATCATTTTTATATACCCATTAATATCTTGCGGGAAATAAAAAGAATATTGCCAACTATTCGCTTCTGTAAAATGATTATTGACTTCTCGAGGTTCGAATGGACTTAACCATCCCCCATTTTTTCTCGGGCGCATAAATCCTGTATTTGCATCATAAAGGTTTTTATAATTTTGGGCACGTTTTAAAAAATCGCGGTACGTTTTATCATCTCCCAATGACTTCGCAAAAATGGCAATGCAATAATCATCGTAAGCATACTCTAAATTTTTGCTCACACTTTCATGTTCATCTTCTATATTAATTACACCTTGATTCATTAACGCAGGCAATCCCAAATGATTCCATTTTGCAGATTTCAACATGGCTTCCAAAGCCAATTTGGTGTCAAAATCATTAATGCCTTTCATGTAAGCATCCACAATTACAGGCACACTGTGATAGCCAATCATACAATCTGTTTCGCAAGAGGCCAACTCCCAAACAGGCAGCCTTCCTCCTTGCTGATATTGCATCAAAAATGTTTTGATATAATCCAATGTTCTTTTTTTATCAATGATGGTGTACAAAGGATGGGCCGCACGATATGTATCCCATAAAGAAAACACCGAATAGTATGTAAAGCCTTTAGCTTGATGAATTTCATTATCCATTCCTCTATAACTTCCATCCACATCCATATTGATATTGGGCACAATTGCGGTGTGATATAAAGCGGTGTAAAATATTTTTCGTTGATTTTTATCTGTAGATTTTATATCAATTTTTGATAACTCCTCGTTCCATTTTTCAACTGCTTTGTTTTTAATTTCATTAAAAGATTGGGTTCCAACTTCAGCATCCAAATTTCTTTTAGCACCCTCAACACTTACTGGAGAAATAGCCACTTTTATAAACACGCCATTTGCAACAGATCGTTCGAAATAAATATAAGCTTTGATGTTTTTTCCTTGAGCTTCATTTTTTTGTTTATCATCTTCAATATCGTTTTCCCAAATGCCCCAATTCTTTATTGGCTGCGAAAATTTCATCACAAAATAAACGTATTGATTATTTGCCCATGC
>CALQKL020000200.1 GCA_943331145.2 Chitinophaga pinensis | reverse complement strand
TTAAATAACCTGCCAATAAACACACAACTGGTGCTATTAGAGAAATGATGTTGTTTGAACTTTTTCCTTGAGCTGTTGCAGCTGATTTTGTTTCTGCCATGACAATCTGATTTTTTGTTTTTAATGAATTTTAATATAAGATAATAAAATAAGCATTGTAAAATTTAAACCTATTTTACAATGAGCCAACAAGTTAATAAATTAAATGAAACCAACAAGTCTAGTTAAATAAATTTTGTATTAATTATTGATTTTTTTATCAACGAAGTCTTATTCGTATCGAAGTGCAACGATTGGATCTAAACGAGATGCTTTGTATGCAGGGTACCATCCGGCGGTTAATCCAACTAAAAAACAAACCAGAATTCCAGAACCTACCCATGCCCAAGGAATGATTAATCCGGTATGCAAAAAAATGGCGACTACGTTTCCAAGTAAGATGCCAGAAACTATTCCAACAATAGCGCCCATTAAACTTATTAATACGGATTCAAATAAAAATTGAGATTTTATTGCATTGCCTGTAGCACCTAATGCTTTAGCCAAACCGATTTCTTTGGTTCTTTCATTTACAGCAACCAACATGATATTCATCAAACCTATTGCTGCACCGATTAAAGTGATAAATGCAATTCCAATGGTTCCTTTTTCTAGAAAACCAAGATTTTTTAATAAGGATTCGGCAATGCTATCGCTTTTATCTATAAAAAAATTATCGGCATCTTTTACAGTCAATTTTCTGACTGGTCTAAATGTAGCTGTCGCTTCCCCAATAGCAATGCCCATCTGTTTTAAATCACGCACTTTTACAGCGATATTGTATGTACTATTTTGATTGCTAAATAAGCGTCTAACATTATTGTATGGCGTGACCACAATTTTACTGGTATTAAAAAACGCACTAGAACCTTTATCGGCCAATACCGCAATAATTTTATACGGAATATGATCTACCCTAATTTCTGCATCTATTGCTTTTGCAAAATTGTCGGCAAACAGTTTTGAGGCCACCCCATTTCCAATCATACATACATTTGTACCTGCATTTATTTCTTCTGGTGAAAAATTTCTACCATAAGCAATGTTATATCCATTTAATTCGAGGTAGTTTTCATCTCCACCAAAAATATTGATTTCAGGATTGGTCTTTTTTCGATTTGTATTTAATACCACATTAGATGGTCCCCTTAATGCAATGCTAACTTTTGTTCCAGGCATATCAAAACGATTTCTAAACAACTTCGCTTCCTCTAAAGTAATTGGTATCCCTAAATTTGATTTACGGTCAACTAAATTCTTTTTTGTTTTTTTTGTAGACTGATTTTTTCTTCTGCTACCAAAATTTAGGTTTCTTTCTTTATATCTGATGCTAAACGCATTAGAACCCATTGTAGAGAAACTGCTTGTTAAACTATTACTAGCAGCTTGAATAGAAGTAATGATTAAAATCAAAGCAAAGATGCCTAAGGCAATGATGACAACCGTAATTGATGTACGCAGTTTATTTCCTGCTACATTTTTCCATGCCAATGAAAGAATATCACGCTGAGTCATGTAATGAAATTACAATAAAAAAAAGGAAGGCAGACTGATTAAAAACAATTATCGATAAATAATTTTATCTGTACATCCAACCGATAATAATTTCAGGATATATACCGATGATTACAATCATTAATGCAATAAGCATCAACATGTATAAAAAAGGTTTATTAATCGTTGTAGTGATGATTGTATTTTCATTTGCATCTTTGAAATACATCGCCTGAATAATGCGGAAATAATAATAGGCACTTATTGCTGCAAACAATACGGCTACAATGACAATCCAGAATTGATGACCATTTTCTACCGCTGCCATTAACATGAAAAATTTGCTTTGGAAGCCAGCAGTTAATGGTACACCAGTAAGCGACAATAAAAATATTGTTGCTGTTAATGCCATAGTTGGTTGTGCTTTCGCCAAGCCATTAAAGCCATCGATTGTATAATCTTCCATTTTTGTAAGCACACCAAAAATTCCTATTGTAGCTAAACTATAAGCAGCTGTGTATAAAAGCATACCTTCTTTTGCTTTATCATTCAATGCAAAAACGGCAAGCAACATAAACCCAGCTTGAGCAATACTAGAATATGCCAACATACGTTTTACGCTTTGTTGAAATACTGCTGTGATATTGCCAATTAACAAAGTTGTAATTGTAATAAAAGTGATTAATTTCTGCCATTGATCATGCATCGAACCGAAAGCATGTTCAAACAAACGAATGAATGCAAAAAATCCTGCTACTTTTACGATTGTACTCATGAATGAAGTAAACACAGTTGGTGCTCCATCATAAACATCTGGTGTCCAAAAATGAAATGGCGCTGCAGAAACTTTAAAAGACAATGCTACCATAATAAACAACAAACCAACTGAAATCAAAATGGGCATTTGTCCTGTACCCAACATTATTTTATCAATGTAAAAAGTTGCATTGGGTGTTCCGCCATAAATAAAAGTAATACCCATCAACATGATGCCTGTTGAAAATGCGCCCATTAAAAAATATTTCAGTGCGGCTTCATTGCTTTTTAAATTGCGTTTATCGCTTCCTGTTAATATGTACAATGGAATAGAAATGATTTCGATTCCAATGAAAAGCATTAACAATGTATTGAAGGTTGCTGCAATTGCAATACCAGAAAGTATAAAGAAAATTAGTGCGTAATATTCTCCTACATGCTCTCCTACTTTTTCTATTTCTGAACCATTCAATAAAAAATAAATTAAAGTGCAAATTAGTATAAGCGCTATAAATGCTAGATTAAAATTATCAAAGCGCAACATATCATTGATTTGAATCTTAAAAAAAGATTTATGATTCAAATATTCAAATATGCTTGAAGATAAAATGCCTACCAACCCGGCAATAGCAATATACTTTGGTGTTGTTTTGCTTTTTATAAATACACCACAAAACATCATGATGACTCCCCAAATTGCTGATAATATAATTGCGTTCATATTTAATTAGTTCGTTTTGAACCTTATTTAATCCGTACAAAAAATTGTGTTACAAATTCCTTTGTTAAGTCTATTAATGGCTGAGGATAAACCCCAATAAAAAATATTATGCCTACTATAACAAACAAAACTAATTTTTCATTCCAGTGGATGTCTTTGATTTCAGCTGTAACACCATTAACACTACCGTAAAATACTTTTTGAATCATGTTTAAAGTATAAACAGCAGATAAAATGATGCCAATTCCTGCGATTGCAGCAAACCATTTATTGTAATTATACAAACCACTAAACATTAAGAATTCTCCTGTGAATGCATTGGTTAATGGCAATGCAATATTGGCAAGTGCAATGATAATCATTAAGATGGTTAGAACCGGAGCTGTGCTTGCTATTCCACTTAATTCAGATATTTTTTTGATGCCTGTTTTTCTTTCAATGATATCTACAACAAGCCACATTCCAATAATATTAATTCCATGATTAAACATTTGAATCATTACCCCTTGAACGCTTATTTCATTCATCGCAAAAATAGCTGCGCACATTAAACCGATATGTGCAATTGAAGAATATGCCACTAATTTTTTTATGTTATCCTGCATCATGGCCACACAACTCGCGTAAACAATGCCAATGATTGAAAGGATAATGATTAAATTTTTATAATGAATTGTTGCAGCTGGTAAGATGGGAATCAACCAACGCAAAACGGCAAACAATCCCATTTTAACCATGATACCACTCATAATCATTGTAACTGACGTTGGTGCTTGATCGTAAGCATCTGGCTGCCAAGTATGAAAAGGAAAAATGGGCATTTTGATTGCAAATGCAATAAAGAATAGAGCGAATAACCAATTTTGATCTGCTGCGGGTATTTGTGCCTGATAGAATGCATTCATTGAAAAAGAATGCGCTACAATTGTACCATCATCAAACATTCTAGAACCTGCATGTAGATAAACATAAATTATTCCGATAAGCATCAATAATGAACCTGCGAATGTGTACACAAAAAACTTAAATGTTGCTTGTATTCTTTTTTCGCCACCCCAAATGCTTGATAAAAAATAAACGGGTATTAATGCCAATTCCCAATAAAAATAAAATGTTAGTGCATCCAATGCCATGAAAACGCCCATCAAACCTGCTTGAGTAAGCATCATTGATCCATAAAATCTGGCTTGCTTTACAAATGTGGTTGTTGATGTTCCTATGAGAATTAAAGGAAATGCTGTTGCTGTTAATAAGGTTAACATGCGGCCTAATCC
>CALQKL020000199.1 GCA_943331145.2 Chitinophaga pinensis | reverse complement strand
GCTGTCCATTAAAATCGATGTGCCCATGATCTGGATAGAAAATTCCGGTAATCATTCTAATAAGCGTGGTTTTGCCAGCTCCATTTGGACCAAGCAAGCCAAAAATGCTGCCAGAACTAATATTAAAGCTTATGTCGTCAACGGCTTTTTGATCAGCGAAATATTTTTTTAAATGGTGTAAAGAGAGGAAATCCATAATGCTAATTAAAACTATAGAAAGTAAAAATGTTACGATGTAAATTTAGCGCAATAAATGCTAACGGCGCAACATCAATGATTAATATTCCATTTTTGGGCAAGGATGTCTGCGATTCTTTCGCCATCCATGGCTGCGCTCACAATACCTCCTGCATAACCAGCGCCTTCAGCACATGGGTATAAGTTTTCAAATTGAGGATGGGTGAGGGTTTCAGGATCTCTTGGAATTCTAACTGGACTAGAGGTTCTGCTTTCTGTAGCAACAACAACGGCTTCATTGGTATAATAACCCTTCATTTTTTTGCCAAATGCGATAAACCCATTGGCTAAACGTTGATGGATAAAATGGGGTAAAACCGTTTTTAAATCTGATGATTGAAGTCCAGGGATATAAGAGTTGTCAGGCAGATTACTCGAAATCTTGTTTTTACAAAAATCAGTCATTCGTTGAGCGGGAGCAACAAAATTTCCACCACCCGCTTTGTAGGCATTTTCTTCAATCATTTTTTGAAAATACATAAAGAGTAAGGGATGGTCGGGATTTATGTTAAGGTGCTTAATGGTTGGAAGCACATCCGATTTCTCAACTTGTACCACCATGCCGCTATTGGCAAAAGGGTTGTTTCTTTTCGAAGGACTCCATCCGTTCACCACCAATTCGTTTGGATTGGTTGAAGCTGGGGCTATTATACCACCCGGACACATACAGAAAGAGAATACGCCTTTATCTTCAACTTGATTAACCAGACTGTAAGAAGCGGGAGGTAAAAGTTCATCTCTAACTTGGCAATGGTATTGAATTTGATCGATAAGCAATTGAGGATGTTCAATTCGAACGCCAATAGCAAGCGGTTTGGCTTCAATTAAAATGTTTTTTTGATGCAGAATTTCAAATACATCACGTGCCGAATGTCCAGTTGCTAAAATGTATGCATCGCCTTGAAACGTATGGCCATTATGGGTTTTGATGCCCATCAATTTATCATTATTAATGATGAAATCGGTAAGTCGATGTTCAAAATGTATTTCGCCACCGCATGCAATAATTTGCTCACGCATGGCGGTAATAATCTGCGGAAGTTTGTTGGTGCCTATATGTGGATGAGCGTCGTATCGAATATTGTCAGGAGCTCCAAAATGCACAAAAAGATTTAGAATTCGATTGATGTCGCCTCTTTTATTGCTTCTTGTATATAATTTCCCATCACTATACGTACCTGCCCCACCTTCTCCAAAGCAATAATTACTATCTGGATTTAAAATACCTGATTTATTTAAACTGGCTAAATCGCGCCTTCTACTTTTTACATCTTTTCCACGCTCAATGATAATGGGCTTTATGCCGTTTTCAATTAGTTTTAGAGCTGCAAAAATCCCTGCTGGTCCAGCGCCAATGATGATTGTTGACTTTTTTGAAGCAGAAACATCTTTAAACGCAAAGGAAGCTGGAACAAAAGGAGCAAATGGCTCGTTGATAAAAACATCAAACGTTAGGTTGAAATAAACCTGCTTGCTTCTGGCATCGATCGATTTTTTTAAAAGTCGGAATCCTGTAATAAGCGAAGGCTTAATACTATGAAATTGCCCAAGCTTTAATCGAATGGTAGATTCGTTAGAAGCGTCGGTTGGGGAAAGTCGAAGCGTGGTTTTTTTTTGCATGAGTTGTGTTAGGTATTATCCTAAAAACAATTAACGAACAATATTAAAATGGTAAATCATCGCCATCAGAAGCCGTAGCGCTAAATGTGTCTAATGGCTCCATATATTCATTATCAATTTGACTAACCTGAGCAACTTTTAAAAGCTGTTCAATTTTCCAAGCGTCTAAATTGGTGATGTAGTTCGTTTTGCCGTCTTTTTCCCATTTAGAACCTTTGATATTGAACAACACTTTCACATTGTCGCCAATGTTTACGGTATCAACCATATTTGTTTTATCCTGAACACATTGAAATTTCACATAGTTCACAATAGTTCTGTTGTTGATTTCTTCAGATTTTTCAACAACAAATTCTCTTGTTCTAAAACTTTCAGTTCTATTTACGGTGTCATACTTTGCAATCAACTTGCCAATTATTTCAAAACTCATTTCTTTTTTTATTTAAGGAGTTCAAAAGTATAGATTATTTTGGGATTTCATTTTGTTTTTTCACATTTAATGCAAGAGAAAAAAAACCAAAAAAAATGTTGATAAAATTATGTTTTTAGAAATGAAAATGTCTATATTCAGGTTTCGGTAAAGCGAAAAGGAATTCTATAAAGTAAAAAAGGTTTTTTTTAAAATAGTTGCATAACATAAAAAAATCTTAATAAAAAATTTTTTTATAAACATATTATTTTTGATATTCGCTCCCCCGAAAAAATTAGTACAAAATCGGAAGAAAATAACAATCGTTCACTCAATATAAATTGTTTTGGAATAATGGAGAAGTCGTTTGAAAAAGTTTGGCAAAATTGCTTGGATATCATAAAAGATATTGTGGAGTGGCAACATTTCAAAACATGGTTTGAACCAATTAAACCGGTTGGCATAAAAGAAAAGATTTTGACCATTCAGGTGCCAAGTCAATTCTTTTACGAATACCTTGAAGAGCACTATGTAGCATTATTGGCAAAAACATTAAAGCGTGAATTGGGGAAAGAGGCAAGATTGGAATACAGAATAATGGTAGATAGCGGCAACAGCAAAAACAAGCCGTTAACGATGGATGTTCCTGGAAATGGAAATGGGTATAAGTTATATTCGAATAATGAAATGGATTTCCCATTAGTTATTAACAATCCAGTAAAAAATCCTTTTGTAATTCCAGGGTTGAAGAAAATGCAAATCGATCCTCAATTAAACAGTTCATATACTTTTGATTCGTTTATTGAAGGAGATTGTAATCGCGTAGCAAGAAGAGCTGGAAAAACTGTTGCAGAAAAACCAGGTACTACATCATTTAATCCTTTGGTAATTTATGGTGGTGTTGGATTAGGTAAAACGCATTTGGCACAAGCTATCGGAAATGAGGTAAAGCGTTTGTACAACAACAAGGTTGTGTTATACGTAAGTTCAGAAAAATTCATCAATCAATTTATTGACCACAGTAAGAATAACGCCATCAATGATTTCATTCATTTTTATCAAATGATTGATGTGTTGATTATTGACGATATTCAATTTTTCATAAGAGCAGAAAAATCACAGGATGCATTTTTCTCGATATTTAATCATTTGCATCAGAGCGGAAAACAATTGATTTTAACCAGTGATAAATCACCAAAAGATTTGGAAGGGGTTCAGGAAAGATTGTTGAGCAGATTCAGATGGGGTTTGAGTTCGGATTTACAATTGCCGGATTATGAAACCAAAATTGAAATTTTGGAATACAAGATGAAGCAGGATGGTTTGGAGATGCCGCGTGAGGTTGTAAAGTATATTGCATATAATATTAATAGTAATGTAAGGGAGTTGGAAGGTGCGTTGATTTCATTATTGGCACAATCTTCTTTAAACAAGCGTGAGATTGATTTGGAGTTGGCTAAAAAAGTGTTGCGCAATTTCATCAAAACTTCAAGTAAAGAAATTACTATAGACACGATACAAAAAATGGTATGTGATTATTTTGATGTGCCATATGATAAGTTGTTGCAAAAAACAAGAAAGCGTGAGATTGTACAAGCGCGTCAGATAACGATGTTTTTATCAAAGTCGTTTACAAAAAATTCGTTGAAAACGATAGGGGAGCATTTTGGGGGAAGAGATCATACAACGGTTATCCATAGTTGTCAAACGGTGAAAGATTTAATGGATACAGATAATTTATTTAAAGAGAGTGTATTGGAACTGCAACATAAGGTTCAGTTGGCTTCGATGTAAGCAGAAAAATTTTGAAATAGGTGGAAGAAATGAAAGATTATTTTTTGTTTAAAAAATAATTCTAATTTTTATAAAATTCTTTTTGTTCATAAGCAATACAATTGTATTTTTGCAACCCTCGATAGCGAGGTGCAATAAAAAGGAGAGATGCCTGAGAGGCCGAAAGGAACGGTTTGCTAAATCGTCGTACGGGTCAAACTGTACCGTGGGTTCGAATCCCACTCTCTCCGCAGAAT